>JAUNVT010000024.1 GCA_030540655.1 Rhodobacterales bacterium | reverse complement strand
CGGTCGGCACGACGACCAGCGCAGGCACGCCCGCCGCTCTCGAATTGCAGCGCTTTGGCCATTTCAACGGAGCGATCACGCGCAATGGCACCGCCCTCGGCAATGTGGTCTCGGCCGATATCACCTACGCCAACAACCTCGACCGGATCGAAACCATCCGCTCGGACGGTCGCATCGACGGCGCGGACCCGTCCATTGCTGCATTGACCGGCTCCATCGAAGTGCGCTTCGCCGATCAGACGCTTGTGACACAAGCGATCAATGGCGATCCCTGCGAGCTTGAGTTCGCCTATGTGCTTCCCTCCGGCGAGAGCTTCACCTTCACCGTGCACGCCGTCTATCTGCCACGCCCGCGCATCGAGATTTCTGGGCCGCAGGGCGTGCAGGCGACCTTTGACTGGCAGGCCGCCCGCGACAGCACGGTCGGCCGGATGTGCACCGCAACCCTGATCAACGACATTGAGGAATATTGATGCTGACGCTCGATCTGACGAATACGCCGCGCTGGCATGACCTTGCGCCGGGCGTTCGGATACAACTTCGCCCGCTGACCACTGCGCTGATGGTGGCAACCCGCAATGATCCTGCCGTTGAAGCGGTACCCGAGGATTCCTCGGACGAAGAGCGGGCCGTTGCCTTTGCCAAGGCGCTGGCGCGACGGGCGGTTCTCACTTGGGAGGGCATCGGCGACGCAGATGGCAATCCCACCGACCCCAGTCCCGAGGCCATCGACGCGCTGCTCGATGTCTGGCCGATCTTCGAGGCCTTCCAGCTGACCTACGTATCGAAAGGCCTGCTGCTGGAGCAGGAAAAAAACGTCTCCGCGTCCTCGCCGACTGGTCCTTCGGCGGGGGCGACCGATACTGCCAAGCCTGCGCGGAAGCGTGCGAAGACTGCCCGGCGCACCTGAACCGGCCCCTTACCCATGAGGGTTGGCAGGTCTGGGACCTCGTCGGTCGCCTCGGTGGCCAACTACGAGTGCTGCCCGGCGCGGTCGTCGGCTGGGACATGTCGGCGGCTCTCGCGCTCGGGAACGCGCTCGGCGTGCCGCCGCTCGCGATGGCCGAATTTCTGCCCACCGTCGAGGCGGTGATGGTCGCCAAACTCAACGAACAGATGGATCAATCCCATGGCGGAAAAACGGGTTAGCGTCCGCCTCGCGGCCGTGGGCGGACGGCAGGTACGCGCCGAGTTGGAAGGCGTCGGCGAAGCCGGAGCGCGCGGCTTCGGGCGGCTCAGCCGGGAGATGGAAGCGGCGAACGCCCGGCTTGCGGCGTTCTCCCGTCGTGTCCGTGTCGCGGCGGCTGCCGCCGTGGCAGCTGCTGCGGCTGCGGGTGTGGCGATGGTCCGATCCGGGCTGCAAACCGTCGATGCGCAGGCGAAGCTCGCGCAGTCGCTGGGGACCACCGTCGCTTCGATCCAGACGCTGGAGCGGGCGGGAGAGCTTGCGGGCGTCTCCATGTCCGGTATCGAACAGGCGACGAAGGACCTCACGCGCCGTCTCAGCCAGGCGGCCGCCGGGACCGGACCCGCTGCTGATGCGCTTGAGCGGCTGGGGCTGTCGGCCGCCGATCTGATTTCCCTGCCGCTGGATCAGCGAGTGGGGGCGATCAACGCCGCCATCGAAAGCTTCGTGCCCGCCGCAGAACGCGCCGCCGTCGCGGGCCAGCTTTTCGGCGAGGAAGGCTCCATTGCAATGAGCCGGATCGACACCGCGACGCTGCGCCAGGCGACAGAGGATGTTCTTGCCTTCGGCGTCGTCGTGTCGGAGCAAGATGCCGACCAGATCGAGCGGACGAAAGACGCCATCTCAAGGCTGGGGCTGATCTGGCGCGGGCTGTCGAACCAGCTGGCGGTCGCTGCGGCACCCGCGCTGGAAGCGGTCGCGAATGCCATGGCGGCCGTTGCTAGCCGCACCGGGCCACTCGGCATCGCGATCCGAGGCCTTTTCGACAACATCGGCCGTCTAACCACCTATGCCGCCACGTTTGTGGCTTTTTTTGCAGGTCGCTGGGTCGCCGGGATAGCAGCCGCAGCGCTGTCGGTGCGCGGGCTTGCCACGGCGTTGGTCCTGTTGCGTGGCGCGCTGATCCGCACCGGCATCGGCGCGCTCATCGTTGGCGCAGGCGAGCTTGTCTACCAGTTCACCCGTCTCGTGTCGGGAGCTGGCGGATTTGGTGAGGCAATGTCGCTCCTGAAGGACCTCGCCGTCGAGGTTTGGGACCGCATCAAGATGGGGGCAGCGGCGGCGGGCGCTGCGGCCACGGCGATGTTCTTCGATCTGAAGTCCGATGCGGCGTCAGCAATACTGAGCGCCATCGAGAGCGTTGTGGCTTTCGGCAACACGGCCGCAAACACGTTTGAGGGCGCCTATGAGGCCATCAAGGCGATCTGGGGAATGCTGCCAGCCGCCATCGGCGATCTGGCGTTTCAGGCGGCCAACAGCCTGATCGACGGCGTCGAGGCGATGCTGAACGGTGTCGTCTCGCGGATCAACACGTTCATCGGCGGGATCAACCAGGGGCTGGAAGCGCTCGGCTCCGAGCGGCGTATCTCTATTTTCCCCGATCTTGAGTTGGGTCAGATCGAGAACCGTTTCGAGGGTGCCGCGACGGCTGCGACCACCGCTGCTCAATCCGCTTTCGACCGGGCTTTTGAGGATAACCCGCTCACTGCGCCCGATCTCGGGCTCACCGCGGCGGCCAATACTGCGCTTGCCACCGCCAACAGCTATCGCGGCGCGGCACGCGATCTGGCCGAAGGCGCGCGTGCACCACTCGCCAGCTGGCAGGCCCTGCGCGATGCGGTGCGAGGCAGCGATGAGGATGGCGCAGACGCGCTGATTGAGGCGACTGACGCGGCGGACCGTTTAGAGACAGCCCTTGGCGATGCCGGACAGGCGGCCACGGGTGCAGGTTCTTCGGCCGGGGCTGCAGCGGCCGCCGCCGAACCAAATACCGAAGCCGCGGTTTCCGGTTGGCAGGCAGTCACGGCGGCGCTGTCCGACTATGCCAGCAAAGCGCGCGACATCGGCGGTGATATCGGCCAGAGCCTCGTCAGCGCGTTTCAGTCGGCCGAAAACGCGGTGGCCGCGTTCGTGAAAACAGGCAAGCTGGATTTCCGCGATCTGGTTACCTCGCTGTTGGCCGATCTGGCCAAGCTGGCGGCCCGGCGCTTCATCCTCGGACCGATCGCCAATGCGCTCTCTGGCGCGCTTGGGGGTGCGGGCGGGATCTTCGCGAACATCTTGCATGCAGGCGGCATGGTAGGTGCCTCCGCGCCAGGCCGGATAGTCCCGGCGATGGCGTTCGCGGCTGCGCCCCGCATGCACTCCGGCGGTGTGGCGGGGCTGCGCCACGATGAAGTCCCGGCCATCTTGCAACGCGGCGAGCGTGTGCTGTCGCGGCGGGAGGCACAGAGCTACGGCGCAGTTGGTGGGGTCAACGTCACCATCATGGCCCGTGACGCCGAGAGCTTCCGCCAATCCCGCACGCAGGTCGCGGCCGACATTGCCCGCGCCGTGTCGCTCGGCCAGAGGGGGATGTGATGGCGTTCCACGAGGTGCGTTTCCCGGACAACATCAGCCGCGGCGCACGCGGCGGGCCTGAACGGCGCACGCAGATCGTCGAACTCGCCTCGGGCGACGAGGAGCGCAACGCCAGCTGGGCCAATTCCCGACGCCGCTACGATGTGGCTTACGGCATCCGCCGCGCTGATGATCTTGCGGCGGTCGTGTCCTTCTTTGAAGCACGAAACGGGCGGCTGCATGGCTTCCGGTTCAAGGATTGGGGCGACCACAAGTCCTGCCTGCCCTCGGGCCAGCTTTCGCCGCTGGATCAGCCAATCGGCACCGGCGATGGCACAACGACCGCGTTCCAACTGGTGAAGCGCTACGCCTCCGGCGCGCAATCCTGGACGCGCGCCATCGCCAAGCCGGTGGCGGGCAGCGTGCGTATTGCTGTCGGCGGGGTCGAGCAGCCCTCCGGCTGGTCCGTCGACACCATGACCGGCGTGGTCACCTTCAGCGGCGCCCCGGGCTCCGGCGTCGCGATCACCGCAGGCTTCGAGTTTGACGTGCCGGTTCGTTTCGACACCGATGCCCTCGACGTGACGCTCGATCTCGAGCGGCTGGGCTCAATCACGTCCATCCCATTGCTGGAACTCCGCCGATGAAAAACATCAATTTCGATCTGCACGCCCATCTCGACGATGGCACGACGACGCTCGCCTGGTGCTGGCGCATCGCCCGCGCAGATGGTGTTGCTTTCGGCTTCACTGATCATGATCTGACGTTGACGTTCGACGGCACCGACTTCGAGCCGGAAAGCGGGCTAACGGCCTCCGAGGTCCGCTCTGGCTCGGATCTGTCGGTGGATGCGCAGGATGCCGAGGGCGTTCTGACCTCGGACCGGATCACCGAGACCGACATCCTCGACGGCCGCTGGGACAACGCCGAGGTCGAGGTCTGGCGGGTGAACTGGGCCGACACCGGCCAGCGCGTGCTGATGCGGCGCGGTGCCATCGGCCAGATCCGGCGCGGGCGGTTGGCCTTCGTCGCGGAGGTCCGATCGCTCGCCCATGTCCTCGGCCAGACGGTCGGGCGGACCTTTCAAGCGACCTGCGATGCCGCGCTCGGGGACGCGCGCTGCGGTGTCGATCTCGAGGATCCGGCCTACACGGGCACAGGAGCGGTGATCGACGTCCTGCGGGACCGGGCGTTCACCGCCACGGGGCTTGGAGGATTCACCTCTGGCTGGTTCACCTTCGGCACGCTGGACTGGACGAGCGGCGCGAACGCGGGACGGCGCACCGAAGTGCTGGGCCATGACGTGACGGACGGCATCGCCGTGCTGACCCTGCTCGAAGCGCCGGTGCGGGCCATCGGTGAGGGGGACGCCTTCACCATCCGCGCGGGCTGCGACAAGCGTATCGAGACCTGTGGCACAAAGTTCGACAACACCGCCAATTTCCGAGGCTTCCCGCACATCCCGGGGCAGGACGCGGTGCTGAGATACGCCACGAAGGATGGCGGCCACGAGGGGTCCGTACTGTGACCAACGTCGTTTCCAGCGGAAACGACGGGCGGCAGTGCATCGCATCGCGAAGCACGAGAGCCACCGCCAGGCCCGAGCGCGTCATCGCCATCGCGCGCTCTTGGCTCGGCACGCCGTATCACGATCAGGCCAGCCTTCGGCGAGTCGGCTGCGACTGCCTTGGGTTGGCGCGCGGCGTCTGGCGCGAGGTCGTGGGTCCAGAGCCGTTCCCGATCCCGCCCTACAGCCGCGACTGGGGTGAGACCGGACCGCGCGAGGTGCTGGCGGACGGCGCGCGACGGATGATGAACGAAGTTGAGCCCGCCGCAGCCGGCCCCGGCGCGCTGGTCCTCTTTCGCATGAAGCCCCGCGCCATCGCCAAGCATGTCGGGATCCTGACGGGTCCCGACTCCTTTCTCCACGCCTACGAGCGGCTCGGCGTGATCGAAGAACCGCTCACCCTATCCTGGCGGCGGCGCATCGCCTTCGCTTTTCTGTTCCCGCAACGCTGAGAGTCCCAAATGGCCACCCTCGTTCTTGGTGCCGCTGGCGCTGCCATTGGCGGCAGCATCGGCGGCGCGATCCTCGGCGTCAGCGCTGCTACTATCGGTGGCTTCATCGGCTCCACAATCGGCTCGGTCGTCGACAGCTGGATCATCTCGTCGCTCGCGCCGACCCAGCGCATCGAAGGCGCGCGGATGGACAATCTGCGCATCACTTCGGCCACGGAAGGGGCCGTGATCCCACGGCTCTATGGCCGCATGCGGGTCGGCGGCAACATCGTCTGGGCGACCGATTTCCGTGAGGAGACCAAGACCACCACGCAGGGCGGCGGCAAGGGCGGCGGGGGTGGCGGCAAGGTCAAGACCACCGAATACTTCTACTACGCCTCCTTCGCGGTGGCGCTCTGCGAAGGCCCGATCACCGGTATCGGCCGCATCTGGGCCGACGGGAAGTTGCTGGATACCGCCGGGATCACCTGGCGCTGGTATCCGGGTGACGAGAGCCAGATGGCCGATCCGTTCATTGCGGCGAAGATGGGCGCCGCAAACACGCCCGCCTATCGCGGCACCGCCTATGTCATGCTCATAGACCTGCCGCTCGGCAACTACGGCAACCGTATCCCGCAACTGAGTTTCGAGGTGTTCCGTCCTCTGGCCGATCCGGACACGGCGGAGGGTCTCACGCAGGCTGTTACCATGATCCCGGCATCCGGCGAGTTCGCGTATGCCACGCAGGGCATCCGGAAGGGCAGCGGCGGATCGTCCGAGCCCGAAAACCTCAACGCGCTGACCGACACTGCCGACATGGTGGTGGCGCTGGACCGGCTGCAGGCGATGGCCCCGAAGGTCGAGAGCGTGTCACTGGTGGTCGCCTGGTTCGGCGATGATCTGCGGGCAGGCAATTGCAAGGTGCGGCCGGGCGTCGAGGTCTCGGCCAAATCGACCACGCCCGCCAGCTGGTCGGTGAACGGCGTCAGCCGCGCTAATGCCTTCCTGGTCAGCCGCGACGATCAGGATCGCCCGGTCTATGGCGGCACGCCGTCCGACTTTGCCGTGGTGCAGGCGATCCAGGAGATGAAGGCGCGCGGGCTGCGCGTCACCTTCTATCCCTTCATCCTGATGGACGTGCCGCCCGGCAATACGCTGCCCAACCCGTATTCCGACAACGCTGCCGAGACCGGCCAGCCCGCGTTCCCATGGCGGGGGCGTATCACCTGTTCGCCTGCCGCTGGCTACGCCGGGACCGTGGACAAGACCGCCACGGCCGCAAGCCAGGTCGCGGCGCTGTTCGGCGCGGCCACGCCCGCGAACTTCAGCGTCTCGGGCGAGAGCGTCAGCTGGACCGGCGCGGCGAACGACTGGGGTCTCAGCCGCATGGTGCTGCACTACGCCCATCTCTGCGCGGCGGCGGGCGGCGTCGACGCCTTCCTGATCGGGACCGAGATGCGCGGGCTGACGACGATCCGCTCGGACGCGTCCAGCTATCCCGCGGTGCAGGCATTCCGAGCTCTGGCGGTAGACGTGCGCGCCATCCTCGGCGCGGGTACGGCGATCAGCTACGCGGCCGATTGGTCGGAGTACTTCGGCCACCAGCCGGGCGACGGCTCGGGCGACGTGTTTTTCCACCTCGATCCGCTCTGGGCCGATCCGGAGATCGATTTCATCGGCATCGACAATTACATGCCGCTGTCGGATTGGCGCGACGGCTTCGAGCATGCGGACGCGGCCGAGGGCTGGCCCGCGATCTACGACCGGGTCTACCTGCAGGGGAACATAGCGGGCGGCGAAGGCTTCGATTGGTTCTATGGCAGCGCGGCGGACCGCTCAGCGCAGATCCGCACGCCGATCACCGATGGCGCGGCGGCAAAGCCATGGGTCTTCCGCTGCAAGGATCTGCAGGCCTGGTGGTCGAACGCACACTACAATCGCCCGGGCGGGGTCGAGAGCGGGACGCCGACAGCATGGGTGCCGCAGTCCAAGCCGATCTGGTTCACCGAACTCGGCTGCCCGGCCATCGACCGGGGCACAAACCAACCCAACGTCTTCTTCGATCCTAAATCGTCCGAGAGCTTCACGCCGTATTTCTCGCGAGGCTGGCGCGATGACGCGATCCAGCGCGCCTATCTCGAGGCGACCTACCTCTGGTGGGGCGACGCCACGCACAACCCGGTGTCCAGCGTATATGGCGGGCGCATGGTCCACGTTCCGGAATGCGCCGCCTGGACCTGGGACGCACGGCCCTATCCGTTTTTCCCGGCGCTGACCGACGTCTGGACGGACGGCGCGAACTGGCGGCTCGGGCACTGGCTCACCGGACGGCTCGGTGCGGTGTCGCTGGCGGCGCTCGTCCGGCATCTCTGCCTGCGCGCCGGGCTACCCGAGGACCGCATCGACGTCTCCAGACTCTGGGGCGCGGTGGAAGGCTACGCCATCGGCGCACTGGAAAGCCCGCGCGCCTCGATCACCACGCTGTCGCGGCATTTCGGCTTCGACGCTGTCGAGACCGAGGGCGTGATCCGTTTCATAATGCGCGGCCGGGCCTCCGTCGCCACCCTCGCGCCCGACGATCTGGTCGCGGCCCGCGAGGCCGACGTGCTGGAACTGACGCGCGGCCAGGAGACCGAACTGCCGCAGGCGCTGAAATGGCAGGTGGCGCGTGCCGATGAGGACTATGACGCCGCCCTTGTCGAGGCGCGCCGCATCACCGTGGACACAACCCGGATTGCCTCGGAGAGCTTTCCGATGGCGGTCCCGCCTGAGGAAGCTGAACGGCGCTGCCGCCGCGCACTGATGGAAGCCTGGACCGGGCGGGAGACAGCTGCATTCCGCCTGCCGCCCTCGCGGCTGGCATTGGATCCGGCGGACGTCGTGACGCTGGAACATGACGGGCGGCACATCCCGTTGCGGCTCGTCTCCATCGCGGATGCTGAAGCACGCGGGATCGAGGCCGTTCGCCAGGACCGGGACGCCCACGACCTGCCACCCGGATCGCCACGACCGTCCTCACTCTCGAAGGCTGTAGTGTTCGGCGCACCCGAGGTTGTGCTGATGGACCTGCCACAGCTGACCGAAGATCAGCCTGCGCATCGACCGTTTGTCGCGGCCCATGCCGTTCCCTGGCCGGGCGAGATGGCGGTGTTCCGCAGCCCATCGACGGACGCGTTTGAGCTGATGACAACATTTGGCGGCCGTGCCCGGATCGGGACGCTGGTTTCGGATTTCTACGCAGGTCCGACTTCGCGCTTCGATCTCGGCAATGAGCTGGTGGTCGATCTGTTGACCGGAACGCTTGAGAGCGTCACGGACCTGACCCTCTTCGGCGGTGCCAATGCGCTGGCCATCGAGGCCGCGTCTGGTGTCTGGGAAATCGTGCAGGCAGGCACAGCAGACCTGATCGCGCCGGGCCGCTATAGCCTGACACGCCTCCTGCGCGGCCAGCGCGGCACGGAAGCAGCAATGGCCAATATGGCTCCGGCAGGCGCGCGGGTGGTTGTGCTGGACGACGCTCTGGCCTCATTGCCAATCGCCGAGGCCGATCTCGGGCTGCCGTGGAACTGGCGCGTTGGTCCGGCAAGCCGGTCTGTCAGCGACGAAACCTATGTTGCGGCCAATTTCACGCCGGTGGGCGTTGGTCTGCGGCCATTATCCGTGGCCCATGTGGAACAGCCATGGCGCAAGCCGCGTGCGCCCGGCGATCTGACGATCCGCTGGACACGCCGGTCCCGCGCACTCTCGGCGGACAGCTGGGGCGCGGTTGAGGTGCCGCTGGTCGAGGAGGTCGAAGCCTATGAGGTCGAGATCCTCGACGGCGCCACGGTGAAGCGCGTGCTGACCGCCTCCACGACCAGCGCGATCTACACGGCCGCCCAGCAAACGACTGATTGGGGCGCGCCGCTTGCGCCCGGCGACACGCTGACAATCCGTATCTACCAGCTTTCCGCCCTGATCGGGCGGGGGGCGGCCAAAACCGTCACGCTCCAACTCTGAGGACCGCTATGTCCGACACCACGACCAACCTGCTGCTCCCTTACATTCTGGCGGCGCAGGCCCAGAAGCATGTCACGCACAACGAGGCGCTGCGCATCCTCGACGGGCTGATCCAGCTTTCCGTGCTTGACCGTGATCTGACAGCGCCGCCCGGTTCGCCGGCAGATGGCGACCGATACATTGTGGCCAGCGGGGGCACCGGTGACTGGGCGGGCTGGGACCTGAACGTGGCGCTGTTCACGGATGGCGCATGGCTTCGTCTGCCACCACGCACCGGCTGGCGGGCGTGGGTCGAGGACGAGGGCCTGCTGCTTGCTTACGACGGCGCGGGCTGGGTCGGAACCACCCCGGCCGCGCTGCAGAACCTCGCGCTGTTGGGGCTTGGCACGACGGCGGATGCATCGAACCCGTTCTCGGCCAAGCTGAACGCTGCGCTCTGGACGGCGAAGACCGTGGCTGAGGGCGGCACGGGCGATCTGTTCTACACCATGAACAAGGAGGCGGCCGGAGATGATCTCGGTCTGACCCTCCAGACCGGCTTCGTCACGAAGGCGCTGGTGGGGCTATTCGGCTCGGACCACTTCCGGTTCGCCGTCTCGGCCGACGGCAGCACCTTCTTCGACGGGCTCACCGTCGACAACGCCACCGGCATTGTCGACCAGCCGCAGCTGCCGCGGTTCAAGGCGTATACGAACTACGACAACTATGTCGGCGTCGGGACCTGGACGAAGATTGGCCTGAACAACATCGACTACAATGATCAGGGCGGGTTCGATGCCGGGATCAACATGTTCACGGCGCCCGCGGACGGCACATACATCTTTGGCGCGACGCTGCTCTACAAGGTCAATTCCAGCACTACGGCCCGGATGCGCGGGCGGCTCGTGCTGAACGGCGCGACCGAAATCCGGGGTTCATTCGGCGAGATCAGCGGCGACCATGTTTCTGAGTCCACCGCCCTTTGGCTGCAGACAATGGTTCCGCTGACCGCAGGCGATACCGTCGAACTGCAGGGATATTTCCGGATCGCAGATGGGTATTTCGCGGCGGACCACACGTCGTTCTGGGGCTGCAAGGTCGGCTGAGCGGCAGGAGGAATAAACCATGACACCACCTCGATCCGATCAGGGTTTTGTGCGCATGCCAGACGCCGAGTTCGAGGCAATGCTGGCACGCGCTGCCGAGAAAGGTGCCAAGCGCGCGCTCGCGGATGTCGGCCTCGACGGCGACGAGGCAGCGCTCGATATCCGCGACCTACGATCCTTGCTCGACTGCATCCGTCTTGTACGCCGCACCGCGATGCAAACGGCAGTCCGCATGATCACCACGGGCGTGATGCTGGCGCTGCTCGCGGGCATCGCGATCAAGCTGAAAATCTTCGGCGGGGCCCCATAGCTGCGCCTCATCCCAAGCCATCAGCCCAACCGACCCGCCCATGTGGCGGGTTTTTCGTCTCTGGAGGACACCATGACCACGACCTTTTACGATCATTGGCGCGATGTGCCGGAGAAAGCCTGGCGCTGGCCGAATTTCAACCCGGCCGAGATTGCGTGCCGCGGCACTGGCAAGCTGCTTGTCAACGAACCCGCACTCGACAAGCTGCAGGCGTTGCGGGATCGGCTGGGCAAGCCGCTGATCGTCCGCTCGGCGTATCGTAGCCCGGAACACAACCGCGCCGTTGGTGGCGCGACGCGGTCCAAGCATATGAACGGCGCGGCCTTTGACATCGCAATGTCGAACCACGATCCCGTGGCTTTCGAGGCAGCGGCACGCGCGGTCGGGTACCTCGGATTCGGCTTCTATCCGCGCTCGGGTTTCATGCATGTCGACCTTGGTCCCGCGCGTCAGTGGGGCGAGCGGTTCCCGGTCCGGGCGACGGCATTTGCAGCCGAGACGCCGCTCGCCCGCGAAGTGTTGGCCGAAAGCCGCACCATGAAGGGCGGTGGCGCGGCTGGCGTGGCGACACTGGGTGCCGCGGGTGTCGAGGTGGCGCAGAGCGTCCTCGCCGAGACCCAGACCGCCGTCCTGCCGCTGGTCCCGTATCTCGATGCCCTCCGCTGGGTCTTCATCGCCGTGGCGCTCGTTGGCATTGCGGTCGCGATCTATGCGCGCCTCGATGATTGGAAGCGGAGGCAGCGATGATCGCCACCTTTCTTGGCGGGATCGCTGCCAACCCATGGACGCGGGCCATTTTGCGCTACGGTACCATCGCTGTCGCAATTGTCCTGTTTCTCCTATCGATCCGCAGCACCGGGGAGCGCGCAGGGCGGATCGCTGAACGTCTCGAAATCACGGAGAAGACCAATGAAACTCAACGCCGGATGCTGGAGGCAGCGGTTCGCCGTCCTCGCAATCGCGACGAGCTGGTTGACCGGCTGCGCAACGGCAGGTTTTGAGGCAGGTGGCGTGGCGGCATGCCCGCCGGTAGCGGAATATAGTCGGAAGTTTCAGGCGCAGGCGGCCGAGGAGTTGGCTGTGCTGCCGGACGGATCCGCCGCCGTCCAAATGATGGGTGACTATGCGGTGATGCGCGAACAGGCACGCGCGTGCACATCCGCACGAAACTCTGCGAAAGTTGTCATGCCTCCTCCTTATTGGATAACAGTAAAGACTGGCTTGCACGGGTTCTAATTGGGGTTGACCATAATGATTTTGAAGAAACCTGGCATCAGGAGACTAAGGATCAAGGGACAGTCGCGTCTCAGCCTGGGAAGTTACAGTCGACCACGGATGATCGGGGAACTGAAAGAAAGCGGTTTGGATGTCGGTCACCGCCGCTTGGGCCGTTTGATGCGTCAGAACGGGATATCCGCTGTCAGAAGCCAAGGAAACATGGTCAAAACGGACAGAAGTCAATAGTTTAAGATCGCAGCCAATCCGCATGAGCGTAACTTACATAGAATCAACCAAATCAAAAGTGGACTGACTACATCTGATAAATAAGGACACGTGAAGGATGGCTGTATCTGTCTGTAGTGCTCAATCTACATTCACGGCGTATCATAAACTGGGCAGTTCCAGTCAGTCCGCAAAAGCGCCGTCGATAAGCTGCACGTAGTCACGTAGAAACTCCTCCCCGGAATAGGGTTTTGTTTCACGTTCGCTAGAGAGATAGTCGTAACCACCACTCGCATAGGCGTTCAAACGCCGCATGCCTTCATCAGTCAGTTGGTTGGGACTGTGTGGGTTGACTAAACGCTTGAACATGTCGCGCACCGATTCACGTTCGAAGACCTCAATGCCGGCCTTCTTGAGTTCGGCCATGACAAGTAGCCCGATCAGGAAACGGCTCGCCTCCTTGTAGTCCTCGGGGAAATTCTCGACCATCTCTGTGGTGGTGCCGGTTTCGTTGCTCCGCCCACTGGCCAAGCCAGCCAAAAGGCAGAAATAGTATCGGTCGAAGTCAACCTTGAAATGCTCAAAGTTCTCAATCTTGTTAAACCATGTGCGGGCATCGTTGCGCATACGGAAACGAGCCATCAGAACTCCTCCACATCGGTGACGTCAAACTGCATGAAGTAATCGCGATCCCGGACCAGGGTTGCGGACTCGGTCTGGATAACACCTTGCGTTGGAAGATTTTCCTCAAGCCGCTTTGTGCCATCTGTGCGACGAAACATAGTCAGGAACAAACAATCGTCCGAGGCCTTTTCTAGCGCCTGGACGAAACCGGGGCGTTCGGTATTGATCGTAAAGCCAACAAACTGGGTACACAGGTCTGGAATGAGACGCCCAATCTTTCGACGCACTCCCTCGTCGATCGGCCCGGCCGGGCTGTCGACAATTAACGGAAAATCATTGTTGCCGCGTTTCAGCGCGCTCATAAGGAAGGTATATCCGACCGACAACTTCTGCCCGGCGCTGGCACCACTTTGGTTGGCTAAGTGTAGCGACTTGTCGATACGGTCAACGCGCAGCGGATCATTTGAGAGCACAACTTCAAGGCGCTCGTTGGTCGCGCGTAGCAAGTCGGCGCGGATCGCGTCGCGCGCCAGAACTTCCGCACCCTCGAATATAGTTCTCAGGACGTCGGTCTTTTTTCTTAGCTCAACTGTCTTACTGAGTTCCGCAATCTTGCCTTTGGCTTCGTCAAGCTTCTTTTTGACTAGCTTAAGCGAAAGGATGGTTCCACCGGTTTCTTCCTCGCTGGGGTCGTCGATATCCTGAAGCGCTTGCCTATAGCGATCAAGATCAATTAGAAGCGTGTCGAGCTCGCTTTTCCATGACTCGAGTTCAGCGTCGCCCGCATCGATCAATTTTTTGGCAAGGAAATCAAGCGTCTGCTTAGCTTCCTTCTGCTGACGTTTTGCAGCAACGAGTTCCTTCAGGCCAGTTTTTAGCCGAGTGTGGCGACTATCCTCTTCGGTTGGGGAAACAAAACGTGTGATATCACTTTTGAGCGCATTGATTGTCGCGGATTCGTCGTAGTCAAGGTAGCCCATAGCACGCTTCGTGATTTCTTTGGCGGCAGCCTCAGTCATGGGGCGGCCACAGATGCATTCCTCATCTTTGACAAGATCATCGAAGAATTGCGCTGAGCTGGTTTCGGGCAAGCGTAAGTTGTCAAGATTATCCCTAAGCAGAACGAGCTGTTCGCAGAACTTTGGATGCAAAGCGAGCGGCATTCGCATCAGCCCCATGATAGTTCCAGAGATGGTGCTCACTGCACTATCGGCGTTTTGTAGGTTGAACTGAGCATCACTATGCTGAAGCTTAGTAGCCTCAACACTCCCAATTTTCTCAGCAATCTTCTTTTCAAGTTTAGCTGCTTCGATAATGCCAGTTTCGAGTTTGCTCTCTGCAATCCCTCTAGCCTTTACCAGTCTCGTTTGCTGTATAAGAAGTGCGTCATGCGTAGCATTGAGTTTTTCGAGTGCGCTAGCGCTCTTAGGACCGCCTTGGCTAGTTGCCTGTTTCCATTGCTGCTCTACGGTATTTGCTACATTACCGAGCAAGTCGAGCTGGCATAGCGCTCCGATCGCTTCGTCGGCGCGCTGAGTACCTTGGGTGAGTAGATTATCGGCAAATTCGCCATCAAATATGAACAATTCAAGAAACGCTGGCGTTAAGAACTGGAGCATATTCGCTGGCGGTTCCCACCGACTTCTGACGCCGCCACTATTAGGCGCGGTTGTTCGATATGAGGCACTTGCGGCCTCAAAGTCGATGATTAGTTCGAAGGTAAGTGGCTTGCCATTGACTAACAGTGTCACACGGAATTTGCCGGTTTCGTTGGTCGCGCCTGGCCGACGTAATTCACGGATCTGCGCAGGCGTCCAGTTTCCCGCTGTTCCGGTCAGTGCAGCGCGCAGCAACTCGAGTGTCGTGGTCTTGCCTGTACCATTGGGCATTTGGACCAGTGCGACACGAGCTGGGGTGCCATCCTTACCAGTAAGATCAATAGTGATGTCGGGACAGCGCATGCCCTCAACCATCCAGCCAGCAAGACTAATCTGCATTTTCAGCTCCGGGCAAAACGATTGCCGCCATAACATTTTGGTAAAAACTGAGATCCTGCTGCTCGCTGCTTTCGCCTGTACTTAGGGCTTCAAGCCAAGCAACTAGACGTTGCGCGACTTGGCGAGGCTGATCAGCCTTTGCAGCTGCATCGTACAGTGCTTTCTTGAGCGCGGGATCAAGCGCCATTTGCATCCCCCCTTCTAACTTGCGACAAAGTGGTGAGCCATTGGCTCCGGTCCTGATCGGCATTGGGGACCGAATCTGTAGGACTTGCAGGTCGCACAAAATCGATCACTAGCGCACGCTTGTCTGGCTGCATAGGATCAATGCGAAGACAGCGTCCAATACGCTGTATGGTTTCGAGACGCGCACGTGCTGATGCGAATAGCACAACGGTGTTAAGCGACCGAATATCGATCCCCTGCGATATTCGGTGGCAGGTGACGAGGCAATCAATCTTACCCTGAGCGAAATCCACCAAGTGCTCGCGATCATCTTCAGCATAATAAGTGCGATATAAATGTGTGAATTTGTGAAGTAACTCTAGGATTGGTGCTCCATACTCTTTGGTCTCCACGAAGATAATACAGCGTTCCAAAGCATTCGGGTGTTCTGGCAGAAAGTCCGCGAAGACTTGCGGTTTCATCTCGGCAGTTTTGTAGACTTTGGCAATCTCGGTCCACATTTCTTCCTGGCTCATTGGCCGGCCTTCGCGAGCACGCGCCGCTTTCATGGCATAGACGGCCTGAAGGCGATCGCGATCGGATTGGGTCAGATCATAGTGCAAGGGGAGGTAATCAAATTCGGCAAGGACGCCGCGCGAGATCGCCTTTTCGAGTGGAAACTCATAGAGGACGGGGCCGAGTTCAGCCGTGATAAAAGCATTTCCATTCTGGTCATAGGCGCGTTCAGGCGTCGCGCTTAGACCGACCCGATAGGCAAACGCGGCATGCCGCCCCTGTAGCGCTTCAACTAGGCTTGGCGTAGCAAGGCCATGAACCTCATCATGGATAATCAGCATTCGCCCCTTCAGTTTGTCAGGGAGGCGATCGATGATCTGGCGCAATTGCTTGCGCGATATAACCAGAAGCGCGCAGTTCGGGTCCAGCGCGAAGTCACCAGATTCGTGATGGCGCTCAAAATGCCGGTACAGCAGCCAATTGGGACGGCCATTTGCGATCCACTCTTCGAGCTCACCAGACCATTGGTCGAGTAGGTCGGTGCCTTCCATTGTGATGATCGCGGCATCGATCGCCTTATTGGCGATCAGCGATTGCATGATCTTGAGGGCGGTCCGGGTCTTGCCCGTGCCGGTCGCCATTTCAAGAATGCCGGCGCGTGCGGAGAGGAAGGCTGCCACGGCTTCGTCCTGATGCGCCCAGCGCGGATCGCTGGCGGGCGCAGGTATTTCAAGCTCCGTCGAGCGCGGCGCAATTTTCCGTGGAGCACGCTCGCGCAGCTTGGCGACAACCTCCGTTGAGGGCGGTAGCACCGACAGTCCGGAGGCGAGATCGTCCCAGGCCTCGTCAAACTGCTCGGTCTTGACTGCAACCCGATCCTGCTCACCAGAGATCCAGTCGCAATAAACGTCGATCGATTCATAGTTTCGACGATGGCCGCTGATCGTCTCGTTGGCTGAGCCTGTGAATGCAGCTCGGGTGCCGTCGACAAAATCAAACACACCGATCTTCTCATGAAAAATTCCGGGATCATCGACATGCTCAGGGAAGGCGAACTTAAGCTGTAGCCGGTCATTGGCAACCAGCCATGCAAAAACACTTGCGCGCAGGGCGCGATCATCGGGTGCATCAAGCAGCGCAAGTATTTCTTTGAAGACCTGATCAATAATCATCGATTGGTACGCCGCAGTTTTTTCTGGATCCTGCAGAGAGCGCAGGGTGGCGGCGTCAGTTGGCGAGAGCTCGGGAGACGCGATCAATTGAACCGTTAGGTCGCCTTCGCGAGCGAGCCGCAATAGCGCATCAGTCCAGCTGAGGAGCGCCGACGTTGAGAAATAGCCTACGGCACGCCGATAGCGCGAGGCGCGCATCAGACATGGCTGGAAAAAATCTTTGGCAAGATCATCTTTGCCGCTGCGGTAATGGCTCTTTAGTGCCATTGGTGTAGCCAAATCATCGCGATGTTCACCCAATTGAGTCATGATGATATTATTCCTCAAGCAGCCAGTCGAGCGTGGCTCCTCGACGCTCAGCATCACGCGCGCGCCGTTGCGCCGCGAACAACTCGGCAAGCGGATCATCGTCGTCGGCATCCATAGATTCCCGGACGTACGAGCGCGAAAACATACCGGCGAGCGCAGCATCTTCAACCCAGTCGTCGCCACCGTGGGTTGTCGCACGCTCAGCGAGTTCCTGGCCTATCGCACTTGCCCAATCTGCATCGGCACCCAAACGGGCGAACGCAGCATCAAGACGATGGCACAAGTCAGCGGCAAGTGGCGTCGTGCGATGCGGCCGCTGCCAACGATAGCCTTCACGCCCGACCTCCTCAATAGCGCCAAGTCGCAAGAGTATGGCTACCAGCCCCGCTCCGCCGTGCCAGCCGATCCCGCGTCCGGTTAGGCGATTGCCGGCGACCCAATTGAATTGTCCGGTCTTTACGGCGTAGTGACACGCAGCAAATACACGGTCGAGATCTGGGAGTTCATAAGCTGCGCCATGACGAAGGCTGTTTCCTAAGTCATAGCGTCCCTTCAACTTTTGGAGCCGAAGCCATTCCTGCCGCTCATGTTCATTGATTTGCCACTCATCGATCGTAGCAATTGCTAACAACGATGCAAGAATTGTATCATCACTGGAATGGCGCGCCCAAACACAGAGTGAATATTCGATCGCTTGCGTCCAAAATGGAAAGATGTTCCTTGGTTCACCGGCGTAGCGAGCAACGGCGTAGTGTCTGGCCTGCGTATCATTAAAGAGCACTGGCCATTCTGGCGGCATGTTCTCTAAATAGCTCTGGATCTGCTCTGGTAGCGCGTAAACTCCTGGCAACGCCCGGACGAATAGATCCCGTCGAGTTAATAGGATTGGACCGATGCTGTTGGCCGAACGGCCATCAGGCAAAATCTCCAAAGCATCGTCCATCAGCTCGACAAGCCGGGTAGGTCCGCGACGACGTAAGGTTGTCTGGAGCGCTTGTGCAATTGTACCGGGATCCTCGGCGCGGTTCGGGGTCGGAGCTTCGATCGCAATGGCCTCGGGTAGCGATGCGCCTCCAGTTCCAATCGCTGACCAACAACCATCCTCAATTTCGAGAAAGAGATGCGGTGCCGCATCCATAACAATTTCTGCGTCGCGTTCGCTGCATGGATCATCTTCGAACATAGCACGGTAACGCTGGACCAGGCGCTCGAGAAAATACAGTTCTTCGCTTGCAAGCAGTGCGTGCAAGCGAACTAATCGTGTCAGCCGCACTCCGACGCGCGACGGCATTAAGTAATCGTAGAGTACCGGCTGGTTATGGATCAAGATGGCAGCGGCCTTTGCCGAGGCAACTGCATCGGCCTCTACCAGCAACACAAGGGGCTTCGGTAATGGTCCATTGAAAGCCTCCGTTAGAAGCTCGCTGGCGGCTTCAATTGCGCTGGCATCGGCATCGGGAGAGAGCCAGCCATGTGGCATAGGGTGCGCTACCTGGTCGAGCCAAGCGCCTAGGTTCAAGCCCAGAATATCAAGTGTCAGGCGAATATAGGGATCCATCTCCTTACGCCGGTCATGGACGTCTTCGCGGCGAAGAAATGTTTCGTCTCCTACGAGGCTACGCCAGGCCGCGCTTCCCTCACGGGCCAGAAGCTCGGCGATCGGCGCTCGAAGAACACGGATCCGGATGCGTTTGAGCGATTTGGCCTCGATCTGGCGGATACGCTCTCGGGTGACTAATTCGTCACGACCAATCTCCTCCAGTGTTTCGCACGTATTCTGACCAATGCCGTTTCGGCGACGTAGAATCATTTGTGCTCGCGGGTCTAGCTCGGCAAGTAGCCATTCGAGCCGATCGACTAAACAGTCATGCTCTGGCGTGGCGAACTGACCTGGCAAGGGCGCAGCTGCTTCAACGCCGGTGCCATTTCCGAAGCCCGGCTTACCGCCTGCGACATGATGCATTGGCTCCGGCCCGCCCAGCAGCCACGCAGCCAAGGGTTCCGTATCGGCGTAGCCCGCTTTGTGCAGTCGAATGGCGATGTAACGATCACAAAATGCTCGAAACTCACTTACCGATTTACGCCCGCAATTGGGCACGCGTAACATCTTCCCAATTGTTGCCTGAAAGTTGTCGATTACATTGGCGAATGGCATGGACGACAGCGCGGCTTCATTCAGCGCACTGACAAGACGCGCCGAAAAGAGCTCACCGCGCATTGCTTCGGCAACCGTCTCGTCGGCGAATAATGTGAGCATTTCCGCGCGGTTTACGGCTGCTTCAGACGGGCTCGGAACCGGAGGCGCGCCAATTCCAGAGACGGACACGGCATGCACAAGTGCATCCAGTTCACTCGCGGTCTTGCGCCCAAAATTGCGAATGCCGCCCATCATGATGCGTTGAGCATCTGCACCGGCATGGAGATAGGCACCGACTGTCTTCAAAGGGAGCGAGTCAGCGTAGGCTGCTACAAAAATCGAATTGCGCAGCCGTACCGAAACATCATGCTGTTCAACTAGCGCAAGTAGCTCATAGTCGCGCACGTCGATGGCGGACTCGTCCACTCTATTTCTGCCAACTAAATGATCAGACGCTTCGGTAAATTGGGGCAAACAGTCTCTATTCATTAGGCGACAGCTGGTGCTTCGGTGACTTGTGGTGCGTATTCCTTGAACGCGCGCGCTAGCGAGTAAAGCCGTCCCGGGCGCTTCGCCCCACTACTAGGTGACAGGGTCTCCTCAATCGTCGTCGCGCCGACCTGGAGAATACCAATTAGGACAAGATCTGCGGATGCACTGTTGAGCCCAAGTTCGGAACGACCGGCTTGCTCGAGATACGCATTGAAAGCTTCGATAGCAGCGGCGGCAAGATCGGGCTGGAATGCTTTTTCACTAGTGGCCTTGTCTATTTTTTCGACCGAACTCAGCCCTAAAATCATGGCCGCGTCGAAAGCCGGTCCGGCGTTGACGGATAGATCAGCATCTGGAAACGACGGGCGTAGTCTGGCTACAAAATCATGAACGTCTACGAAATCGCCAGTCTGCACGGTCATGCGGGCAACATTGGCCGCGAGCAACCGTGTGATCGCGGCATCGCCAGCACGCGTCAGATGCCCCAACGTTTCTAACAAGCCGCGTTCAGCATCGCTGGGACCTTCGCCTTCCGGCTTGTATCCGATATCGTGCTCGATCTCATTCCAGACGTGGGCCATCATTGAGCAAATTTGGATCTCGCAACTGGCCCCGCGCAGGTTTTCGTAATTGCCCAGCAATTCACTTTCTCTGAGATGGACTTGGCAGTGGGTAGCGCGGTAAAACTGGCCCACTGCAGGGGCGAGTTTGTCCTTGAGGTCGACTTCAATGGCGCCGCCATCGCCGCCGCAGAACAATTCACTCATCGCCTCTGCAACGCGCACTTCGTCTTCCGGTCGATAGGTTGCGATCCGAACGCCAGCAAAGTCGCCGATATTGGCAAAAACATCGTCGACGGTCGCAAAATTCTTATCAGAACGACGGGTGAAGCGGCGTAATTTTCCCTCGAAGCTTCGAACTGTCTTTGTACGCGACGTGACTTGTGCACGAATGGCGTTGTCTTCGACAACGGCGGTTCGGCAAAGGTCAGCCACGCGACTTGCGAGCTTGAGGTACCGGTCGCGTTCACGATCGTAACGGGCTACAGCCTCTTTAATCACGGTATCACTTATCGGCACAGACGACCTCCATCACTTTGAAAATGCATGCTGCGCACTTTGATGTCGATGGAAAATCAAGCAAAGCCGACAAAATGAGCCACTTTCCATCGATCGCTCAGGTTGGGGAGCGTGGCCTGCTGCCGTTTCCATGCGGAGCGGGCTAGGCTAGCAAAGCGCGGACCGCGAACTCCCGGTCTTAATTCAAACCAGTATGTTCAGACCGCTGATCGCCTTTGCGAGTTCGTGCCAGGGCGTTGGCGGCTGCAAGTGGCTCCACGAAAGCCGGACGATCGACTCGATCGTTTCGTGATCCAACCCCATGGCGGTCAGAACGTGGGAGGCCTCACGCCGCGCAGACGTGCAGGCAGACCCGTTTGAGATTGCCACATCGTCCCGCAGGGCAAGCATGAGAGCCTCGGAGTCTACGCCCGTGAACCCTAGGGTTAGGACATGGCCTAAGGCATGGGATTGATCACCTATGAGAATGGGTTTGAGAGGTTCGAACTCCTTTAAAGCTAACTGTCTTTCCGTGAAGGACGCGTTCCGCCGCAACAAGTGATCCCGCATTGCAATCGCGGCAGCAGCACCGAATCCAGCTATCAGGGGAACGGGCAGTGTTCCTGGCCTTAACGCTCGCTCCTGACCTCCACCAAACATTAGCGGCTTAAGTGGAGGCCGTTCGTATCCTCTGCGCCGTGCGATGAGGGCACCTACACCTTTGGGGCCAAACAGTTTGTGAGCGCTGACTGAAAGCATATCGATCCGAGCATGCCGGGGACTTTCGAGGTCTTTGCCGAAGCCCTGAACTGCGTCCACGTGAAAGTAGGCGGTATGATTTTTTAAACCGCTCGCGATCTCATCAATTGGCTGTAGAATGCCGGTCTCGTTGTTTGCGTGCATTACGGAGACTAGCAGCGTGTCGTCCCGAACCGCCGCAATTACGTCCTCTGGCAAAACACGCCCTGACTTTCCAACACCAACGAGCGTCAGCTCAAAACCCTGGCTTTCCAGCACCTTCATCGGCTCGAGGACCGCCTTGTGTTCGATTGCTGTTGTCACAAGGTGTTGCCGTCCAGTCCTGCGCCCATGTTCGGCTAGGCCAAGGATGGCCAGGTTGTTCGCCTCGGTCGCTCCCGACGTGAAAATCACCTCGGATGGGTCCGTGCCGGCTAAGGTAGCGATCTGCTCTCGCGCAAGCTGCACCGCCTTGTTGGCGCGGTAGCCAAACTCATGCGTGCGGCTCCCGGCGTTGCCGTACTCCAGGTCGAAGTAGCGTAGCATGACTTCGCGGACTTCAGGCTCAAGGGGCGTGGTGGCATTGTTGTCTAGGTAGATCGGCATCTTCAACTTCAGCTCCAGTGTGCCTGCCAAGAGGGGTTAGCAGGTTGTGCCTTGCGGTTCAAATTGCATGTTATCTGTTTGTTATTCCATTTGACAAACTGTTTGTGACTTGGCAAAACCCGGACAAGTTGTGAGGGACCATGGACGACGCATTTCATTACGCTTTTCCTGCGATTCGCGGCGTTCAAGCTGGCCGCGAATACTACGTATCAATGTGCCCGCTCCGCCTGATTCCGAAGATTTTTCTCTTTGATGAGGAGGAGCTGACCCCAGAGTTACGCTCTCAACGTACTCTGAACAAGGCGCGGATTCCGGAGATGACACGATACCTTACCGAGCAGGAAGACACCTACGTATTCTCGGCCATTACTGCGTCGGTCGATGCTGAGCTTGTGTTCGAGCCGGTTTCGCAAGAAAACGACCGCTTGGGGGTTCTTCGGATCCCTATGGCAGGCACCTTCATTATCAACGACGGACAGCACAGGCGGGCAGCCATTGAGGCGGCGCTGAAATTGAACCCAAAGCTTGGCGAAGAGAGCATCGCCGTCGTCTTCTTCAGTGATGTCGGCTTGGCACGTTCTCAGCAGATGTTCGCAGACCTAAACCGTTATGCGATCCGCCCCTCAACCTCGATCTCCCTGCTCTATGACCACCGCGATACCGGTGCTGAGATGACACGGCGTCTGGTTCTTGAAGCTGAGCCGTTTCGTGATCTGGTAGAGATGGAGCGCAGCACCCTCTCCGCGCGCTCGCGGCGACTGTTCACGTTCAGCGCGATTTATCATGCAACCAACGCACTCCTGGCCGATGCGAGCGACGACTCGGAAGCGAGCCTTAAGACAGCGAAGGCCTACTGGGAAGAAGTTGGGAAACAGCTGCCGGAGTGGAACCAAGTCCGTCGTGGCCGCCTGGCATCAGGCGAGGTGCGCCAAGATCTAATTCATTCGCATGGCGTGGTTCTTCAGGCGTTTGGCAAGGCAGGCGCGGCACTATTGCGCGAGGCACCGAAAGATTGGAAGAAGCGCTTGAAGGCACTCTCAGAAATTGACTGGTCGCGGAATAGTCCGACATGGGCAGGTCGTGCGGTAGTCAATGGTCGTCTCTCGAAGGCGACACAGAACGTTACTCTTACATCAAACTACATCAAGAAAAGCCTCGGACTTGAGCTGTCACCAGAGGACCAGCGCATTGAGGACGCATTTGAGCGGGGAGACCATGAGCGAAACACCTAAATCAGCAAGACAATCCATCTTTAAGTCCGCAGGGTTTAAGGAAACACTCTCCAAATCGATTGAACAGATTCAGAAGACGTACCTTTCGGACCAGATACCATGGGTAATCGGCTACAGCGGGGGCAAAGACTCAACAGCAGTGTTGCAGCTGGTGTGGCTGGCCCTTTCAAAGCTTGCTCCCAAAGATCGTCGGAAGACAGTTCACGTCATTTCGACCGACACTCTAGTGGAGAACCCAGTAGTTGCCGCGTGGGTCGACCGCTCTCATGAAGTCATGGGTGAAAACGCGGCGCAGCTAGGTCTGCCAATATACCCCCACAAGCTGACGCCCGACGTCCAGAATACTTTTTGGGTTAATTTGATCGGGCGAGGCTATCCCGCCCCACGGCCAAAGTTCCGTTGGTGCACCGAGAGAATGAAGATCCGTCCGGCGGATGCCTTCATTTCCGACGTGGTCAAACAGAATGGCGAGGCGATCGTCGTTCTCGGAACGCGCAAGGCTGAGAGTTCAGTTCGCGCGGCGCGCATGACGGCGAATGACGAGGGGCGTTTCCGTGAAAACCTGAGCTCACATAGTTCGCTTCCGAATGCATTCATCTACAGCCCGATCGCGGAGTGGACGAATGATGACGTATGGCTGTTCCTACTTCAGGTAAAGAACCCTTGGGGCCATGATAACAAGTCCCTTCTGAGCATGTACCAAGGTGCTTCGCAGGACGCTGAGTGTCCCGTGGTTCTCGACACGTCAACGCCGAGCTGCGGTGACAGCCGTTTTGGCTGCTGGGTTTGCACACTCGTTGAAAAAGATAAGTCGATGTCGGCGATGATCCAGAATGACGAAGAAAAGGAGTGGATGGCTCCGTTGCTAGAGCTTCGTAACGCACTCGATGAGCCTGACCACGACAAGCGTGACTTCCGCAGGATGAGCGGGACGGTGCAGCTTTTCAACAATGACAACCGCCCGATCCCCGGTCCATACACACAGGCTACGCGAGAGGACTGGCTACGTCGATTGCTTGCCGCCCAAGAGATCGTCCGCAATCACCCCAAGGCCCCGCAGGAGGTTCGCGGAATCGAACTTGTGACCCAGGATGAGCTCCATGAAATCCGCAGGATCTGGGTCGCCGAAAAGTACGAAGTCGAAGACCGTTTGCCTACGATCTATGCCGAAGCGACAGGTAGGAGGTTTGCCGCGAAACGGCTGGACGATACGCAACCTTTCGGGGCGGAGGAAATGACAATTCTGAAAAATGCTGCGGGGGAGGATCAAATTCATTTCGAACTGGTTCGTGAACTTTTGCAGGTCCAGCGAAGCTACCGCGCGTCAAGTCGGCGTGCGAAGCTATTCGAGCGTCTAGAGGAAGCTTTCAAACGCGGCTTCTACAATGACGTCGAAGACGCAACCGGACGCGCTGCGCGCCGACGCAATCTTGGCGCCTTGTTGGAAACTGTCGGCGAGATCGGCAATGAGGGCGACGCTGCCGCAAAAGCACTTCAACGAGAACTCGAAGAGCTTACAGAAGGTCAAAAATCGGAGGCCGCGAAATGATCTTAGACGAAATCGTACTACACAATTTCGGCGTCTATCGCGGGCGGCATCAGTTCGAACTGACCCCAGTGTCAGCTGAAAAGCCGATCATTCTTATTGGTGCCCAAAACGGCGCTGGGAAGACAACATTTTTAGAAGCTCTTCAGCTTGCATTTTTCGGAAAGCTCGCAAGAGGCCAGCTACGGGGAACTGGCGCGTACGAAGACTACCTGCGGGGAGCGATTAATAGGAATGCCCCACCGGGCGATGGGGCCGAGGTCAAGGTGAAGTTCCGCCGAACGATGGATGGGCAAGAGCAGCTCTTTGAGATTCGCCGCGCCTGGTCCGTGAGTGCCGCCCGCGTGCGCGAGATTTTCGAGGTGGTAGTGGATGGAAAGCTCGATCGGGTCCTGACCTCTCAGTGGAACGATTTCGTCGATGAGTTGCTTCCTCCACGCATAGCACCGCTATTCTTTTTTGACGGCGAGAAGATCGAACACTTTGCTGATCTTGATCGGTCATCCGAAATCATCGGCACAGGTATCAATGCTCTACTGGGCCTCGATATCGTTGAGCGACTGCAGGTCGACCTCGAGGTTCTCGAAGCTCGAAAGCTCGGCGACAACGGTAGTGTGGACCTCCGCGAAGAGCTTTCGATGGCAGAGGCCGAATTACGAGAGGCCGAGCAACGCGCTCGAGCAGAGAATGATAGCGTCGCGAGCGTTCGCGTGAAAGCAGAGCGGAGCGCATTAATGCTGGAGCGCGCTCAGGCGGCGCTCGAATCCGAGGGCGGCGAACTCTTCGCTTCTCGGGAAGCGCTTACGGTAGAGCGGGCGCGACTTGACGAGGGGTTAGAGCATGCGCGCAAGGAACTGAGGTCTTGGGCCGGAGAGGGAGCGCCGCTCCTCCTTGTTCCGGACCTTCTTCAATCGGCCGCGAAGCAGTCCGAGCAGGAAACTGAAATTGAAGCAAGCGGAGCGCTCCTGACGCTTCTTGCTGACCGCGATAAGCTGGCGATTTCGAAGTTCGAAGATTTTGGTGCGGCAGATGATCTCATCCAAGAGGTCAAAACGTTTTTCATGAAGGACCGTGAGCGATTGGGCCAGACGGCGTCTCAAAAAATGCATCTATTTTTAAGTTCATCTGCGCGAACGACGCTGGCGACACTTTGTGGCGAAGGGCGTGCTAGTACGCTTGATACGCAGAAGGCTCTGCTCGAACGTCTCGATGCTCTGGAAGATAAACAGGATGACCTTGAACGTAGGCTTGCCTCTGTTCCGGCTGCTGAAAGCGTCGCACCAATGGTTAAGGCTGTATCGGACGCAGAAGGCGCGCAACGACAGGCTGACATCGAGCTCGATCGGCGCATTCAGGCTCGTGACGCCGCGGATCGAGACGCGGCGGCTGTTCGAAAGCGCTACAAGGCTAAACTGGAAAAACTGATCAATCTTCAACTTCAGCGCGAAGACGCTAGCCGATTGTTTCAGCACTCGGCCGCAGTTCGTCAAACACTCTCGCTTTTTGCGACGCAAGTTATCCAACATCACATTCAGCGGATTGAGTGTCATATGCTTGAGGGGCTGCAGGCGCTTTTCCGGAAGGATGATCTAGTCGCCAAGGTAACTATAGATCCAAAGACATTTGCGATCGAATTGCGCGGAAGCGATGAGCATGTTGTAGCCCCAGATCAGCTCTCAGCAGGAGAACGCCAGCTTTTTGCGATTGCTCTTCTTTGGGCTTTGGCAAAAGCATCGGGTCAGGCAGCCCCGACGGTGATCGACACGCCACTTGGGCGATTGGATTCACAACATCGGACACGCCTTGCAGAACGCTACTTCCCGTATGCTGGAGAACAAGTGATTCTCTTATCTACCGACGAAGAAATTGACGGGCGACTTTATCAAAAGCTGGCTCCATATATTTCTAGAAGCTTTACGATAACCTACGACACCGATGGCAAAGGTAGCGAGGTAAAGCCTGGCTACGCCTTTGTCGGCAAAGCTGGACTGGAGGCAGCATGATTACGATTGAAACTGTCCGGATCGACGAACAGGGTCGCGAACAGCTGATTAGGTTGAAGCGGCATACCGGGATCGAGACCTGGAATGTTCTTTGCCGATGGGCCCTTTGCGCGTCCCTCGCGGAGCCGACGAAGCCGCCAACCCGCCAGTTTAAGGGTGAGCCAGCGGTCGAAATCGCATGGCGTGTCTTCGGCGGCGTACATCACGAGATTTATTTGGCTCTGCTTAAGCAACGCTGCCTGCGAGACGGTCTAGAGCTTGACCAGGCGACGGTCCATGAGCAGTTCCGACTGCATCTTCATCGTGGGCTCGGTTACCTTGCGTCGGATCGAAGCGTCCGGTCAATCGGTGGCTTGGCCCGAAAGCTGGACGAGGTCGACGCTCCCGCGGCGGCGTGACGTGGCGGACTTGCCCGACCTGCACGAGTTGGCGAGTGAACATTTCACATATGCGGACTTGTGCCACTGCAGCGAGACTTGGCGCAGAACAGGTATTGAAAACGCTCCACAGGCACTTGAAACCTACCGGGCCATCTCTGAGCTATGCGAGAATGTGCTTGAGCCGGTAGAGGCGGAATTCGGATCGATCACTCTCACATATGGTTTTGCAGGTCCGAAACTCACTCGAAAAATACATGGTCGGATTGCACCACGGCTCGATCAACATGCGGGACATGAACGGCGCGTTTCCGGTGAGTTTATCTGCCCCAGGCTTGGTCAAGCGGCAGACTTTCGAGTGCCAGGGGTATCGTCGATAGTTGTGGGCCGCTTCCTCGTCACGACGGTGCCATTTGACCGGCTCTACCTTTATGGAACTGATAGGCCGCTGCACGTTAGCATCGGACCCCAGCATGCACGTGCGATCTTCGAGATGCGCAAATCGGGCACCCGCCTGATCCCACGCAGTTTGAACGCGGCCGATTTTTCGGTTTCAGATTGAAAGCGTCCGCCTTTAACCTGATATCCGGCGGCGCAACAGGCGATGCCGGATGCAGTTTGACCTATTGATTCTCCAGAACCTGCCGGATGGGATTCTAATGCGAAAATTGACAGCCGCTGATCAAATGCTCCTTCAGACAGGACGCTATGATCTGGACGATGACGAAAAGCTAAAGCTTCGCTACACGGCAATCGATCCGATGGACCGCTATGTTAGGTGTGGTTGCGGAAAACCAGGTTGCTGGACGAACGAGCTCCGCCCTTTGCGCGAACACATGACGGCGCTTATTCGTACCATCCTGTCCTTTGGCTACAGGGGACTGATTGATGGCGGTCAGAATCCGTGGCCAGGCACATTTTACGCGCTACACATGGCGGTCAGCATTGAAGACGTTTTCGTTGATCCGGCATACATTGATGAAAGCGATTCTGCTCTTTATTGTGATCCAGCTTGGGAGTTCGATGAAGAGCAGCGGGAACAGTCAGCTAAATACGTTGCAGCGCTATCCATTTTTAATTTCACATGGACGGCTTATGAAGCGGCAATCGAAAACGCTCTTGGGCCGGAATATTCGAACGACAAAATTCCAGTACAGGCACGAAAGTTTTTCAAGGTTTCGGATGAGCAGTGCTGGGATACGATGCGCGCATTCAGAGGATCTTATAGGGTCGCAAAACAGATTTGCAGCAGAATTCCTGATTTGCAGGGCGACATAGAATTGATCGAAACCAAGTATGGGCTCACCGGCGCTGCGGCTGCCGCAGAGCTCGTCCGCATCTTCCGAAATCACATTTTTCACGGCAAGGACAGTACCCCCCTTTGGGGCGGACTGGCCAAGGTTTCACATTTCTACGCGACGACAAGACTGCTTCTGATGTTGATACAGAATCTACTGTTGCTTAAGGCTCGAGACACGGAGTCTGATATTCCGCTTTCCCTCGTAATTGAAGAAAAGGGCAATAGACCGGCGCGGTTCGTCCTTCTCAACCTGCATCGGCCTGAGGCCCAGTGGACGCCCAACTCCACCCGTTGACAATAAGGCCTGCAGTTTCGGCGGCCAACGCTATCTCCGTTCCGGTGGCGCGGATCCCCAACCCATCCAATCCGATTTCAGTCGCTTGCGCATCGAACCTTTTCTGACGCTTAAACCCAGTTTGATCAGTTGCCATGAAACGAGACTTCAAGAGCAGGCGCTGATCCTCACCGTGGTGGTCGAAGTCCGAAATTCGCTGCCGCCTCAGATCGACCTTGGTTCGAACCTCTAGACGCGGAAGAGGGGACAGCTCAAAGTCTGCATAGCGGAAACCTGTCAACTTGCCGGTTCGAAGATGAAATTTAATAAGTTGCATCTCGTCGAAGCCACCGGCGTACTTCTCAGCACAGCCTGCAAAACAACGCAGCACTGCGGGGAGCCGCGGTGTTAGTTCAGTTCCAACCCAGTAGTTCTTTTCTTCGTCCAAATAACCCAGCCCTTCACTGGCGGTAGCCTCGGCCGCGGCGCAGAGACGCTCAGAGTCAGCGAGAGAGAAAAGCAGATCATGCGCTGTCGCTTGCGCCGTGGTGAAATTTTGGAACAGCGCACGAACATCCCTTTGGAGACGCTCTGGCAAGTCCCTGTAAATCTTGCGCCGATTGAATTGGTTGAGCGCTAGATAGACAGCGATATCTTCCTGCCTCTGCTGGGCTACTTCGTCGAGAATTTCGGGGTCGGACAGGCTGCTCGCCAAACTGATTGCCTTCGCGGCCGAGGTATTTGCCGCCTCGAGCCGGTTAAGTATTTCTTGCGGAAGTTCGACCACCGCTGGCCACCTTCCAAGTTCTGTCGCTACTGCCGCAATGGCTTCGAGGTCAGGTCGGAGGGCCTCGAAGGCCGCTTCTCGCGCCTCCTTTCGCCGTGCGGCGGCGCTCACGGCCGGGACGGACCGGCGAGTTTGTCGAGACAGCAGGTAGGATTGCTCGGACAACGGATCTGCAAAAATGAAGAAGAGACCTGGTCCTGCCGGAAATGCCTCTCTGCCCAGCGTGGATTCAATAACTTCCTTGAGTTCGACCGGGCGATAGAATTTCTGAAACGTACCGCGGCGTGTGACGTGCCCGTCACCATAGGGTCGGCACGTCTCTGTTCGCGCCCGGCTAGAGGTGATGACGGCGACCGCGAGGCAGCGTTGCGCGAGGGCAAAGGCCGAACGCAGGACATCCTGCCGCTCAGCGGGGGTCTCGATCACATTCAGAACAAAGCCGAGGTTTACCACGTGAGCTGGCTCGCGTGGCTGATCCGGAGCATAGTATGGATCCCACCCGGCGGCCGAAATGCCAGCCGCCTGAAGCCCTTCGATATCCGATCCGAATCCGCACCCGTAGTCGAATACGGTGGTCTCTTTATTGATTAAGCCATAACGGATCAGTGACTGAATTGGTGACGATAGCCCGTCTCTCCGGATGGCCGCGAGATGTCGCTGGATGGTGGCATCTGGCTTTGAAAGGAGCTCGTCAAGCAGCTCAATTGTATGCCCGACAATTTTGACGCCCGCTTCCCGCATACGTTCGTCCCATGCACGCCGTGTCCCAATGGAACTCGTCTCTCTGAGAAGCCCTATGCGTTCGAGGCCCATCGTCAGTTCGCTAAACTCCTCGCGCCTTGGGTGATCAGCTGGCAGGAGAAGTTCTTTGCGATGAAGTACTGGTGGGTTGACGCGTGCACGGTAAGAACGCCGAACCGCAGTCTGGTTCTCTAGGTTCACGGTGATGCTGTCGAGCAAGGCCGGAAACGGCCGTTCAAAATCCTCGTAAGTTAGGAGCGAAATTCGCTTTGGTCCAATCGTGTTAATCTTGACGACGTTCCAGTGCGATGCATTCGCTATCGCTTCAGCCTCCCAGACTTCTGACTGCAAGGCTTGCTCCAAATGGGCGACCGCGTCTCGATGCAGGTAGCGGTTACCCGCGACTAGCTTCCCAGGATCTTCCGCATGCATTGCTGTACCTTTCAATAAGCGGCCTTGCTACTTATCCATAGTAGAATGCCCGTGTGGGGGTAGGTGGCCGTTGCTTGTCGGTTTGCTCCGCCTTGATTGCTCATGAGACGATAAACGTGGTCACGCAATCGGTGAAAACTCGACCGATCTGGGATGGATTTTGTATCTCTGCGAAGCCTCTTCATGCAAGACAAGCGTCGAGCCAGCGGCGTCAGTCTTCGATCGATAGCTTGTCTGGAAAGCTTTGAACCTCCCTCTCGAATGCCTCGACATCGGAAAGCCTGTAGATTACCCGTCCGCCCAGCTTGAGGTATCGCGGACCCTCTTGAGCCCAACGCCAGCGCTCAAGTGTTCGGTGGCTGATCTTCCAACGTGCCGCCAGTTCGATCTGACTCAGACATACTTCGCTCATTTTCGTCTCCTTTTGCGCAACTCACTTTGGTCGCAGAAGAACGAAGCCGTAAGAAGAAAACCTATTCAAGTCGGTATGTTTAGTACTCAGAGGCTATGTCCAGAACAGGCGGATAGAGCGTAGATTGGCGAAAGCCTTAGAAGCGGCGTCGGAACGTTCGGGATGGAGCGGCCCCCTTCGGCATGGGGTCGGACACTTTTCTCAAGATTTCAGAGATTTTCGTGCCGTCCAGACTCGATCCGAACTGCCAAAACAGCCGATTTAGTTTTCGAGTCATTCCCTCCGCCATTATCCCCATTGCGAACCCGTTACACCGCCCTGACGGGCACGGGT
>JAUNVT010000212.1 GCA_030540655.1 Rhodobacterales bacterium | reverse complement strand
CCCCATGCCCGGAAAACGCCGCCGGAGAATTTCAACCAGATTCGAGACACCACCCCGCGGTCGATCATAGTGAGGGTGATCATGGTGAGAATGCGGCCCCGGCGTCCGCAGGGCAGGCTGGCGGTCACGAAATCCCGGCTCCCCCGCTCGCGCGGTTCCTGCGGAGGGCCATCGGCCTCTAGTCCCCGACGCACGTTTCCTGCCACCACGTCTGCGCAGGAGGAGGCACTCTTGCTCGCAAACGCGCTACAGCTTCTTCCAGTCCCCCTGCCGCCCTCACGCCGCAGCAGCACATGCAACCGCCGGTACCCGAACCGCCGCCGCTTCCTTCACGCGCGCCCGCAGGGCGGCGTCGTCTGCTCTGATCGCGGTGCGATACCCCCCCCGTGGATCAATCACGGCCAGAGCACAGTCCCGCCGCTGCCGAGTTGCTGTCCCAAAAGCTGCGAGAATGGACTTTTAAGCCGAAAAACATCAGTAAGTGCTGTGACCTATGTGCGTGCAAGCGTTTAGCGACGCCCTACTCACACTGCTGCCTTGGCTTGCGTGATCACGCGATGTCAATTGCGCTGAAGGCTCCGCTGATCAGGTTTTTACTCAAAAGCGCGCGGCTGGAGAGGCTGGCAGGGTCAGTGCGCAGGGGCTCCAACTCGCGCAGCAAGTCATCAATCCATGTCTGATTCGCAATATGAATTGCCTCTGCTTCGGCCACTGAAACCGCAGAAAAGCGCAGGCAATCACCTGCGGCCATCCGCCCGATCGCTGGCAAGTCGGCAGAAATGACGGTGGCAATCTTCGGGTAGCCGCCCGTCGTCTGATGATCCGCCAGCAGGAGGATCGGCTGGCGATCACCGGGAACCTGAATGGCGCCGGTGGCAATTCCGTCTGACGTTATGTCATGGCCCTGCCGATGGGCCAGCTGAGGCCCCGCAAGGCGAAGCCCCATCCGGTCGGCCTGTCGTGTGATGCGGAACTCACCCTTCAGCAATGCCGCAATCGCACCTTCCGTGAAATGATCGTCCTGCGGTCCCATAACCACCCTGATTTTGGATGGTGGCGCCAAGTCCGGAAGGCCGCTCGCGCGCAGTTCCGTCCGCTCGTCGGGCGCGTCCAGTCTCAGCGGAACGCGGTCGCCATCCGCCAGCAGCCTGCCTTCCAGCCCGCCGAACCCGGCCCGAAGACAGGTGGAACGGCTTTCCAGAACCTGCGGCAGATCAAAGCCGCCTGCGACCGCAAGATACGCGGTACTGCCACCGGGCTGAAACCCCGCGCGAAAGACGGCTCCACGCTCCAGCGTGACCGATTGCCATGCGGGCACATCGCGGGGCTCAGGCGCCAGAATCTGCAAGGATGCGGATACCCCGCACAAGGCGACGCGCAGGCGCGCTGCCTCCACCCTCAGCACAGGCCCCGCCAGCCGGATTTCCAGCGCGGCCTCATCCCCTGCGTTGCCGGCCAGCGCGTTGGCGACACGCAAGGATACCGGATCCAATGCGCCGGATACCGGTATACCAGCGGCCTGATGCCCGTAGCGACCCAGATCCTGCACCGTTGTGAACGGCCCGGCGGCCTGTACAAACAGCGCCGGTTTCATTCCGATTGCTCCGCGATGGTGAAGCGTTCAGACGCGGGCCCAGCCATGAGGTGATCGAATTCCGCAGCCTCGATGTTGCGCAGCCGCACCTGATCGCCAGCACGCAGCAACGCAGGTTCGGTGCGGGTGATGTCAAACAGATCAGCGGGGGTACGCCCGATTGCGTGCCATCCGCCGGGCGAGGCAAAGGGGTAGATCACCGTCTGCCCCACCGCCACCGCCACCGTGCCTGGCGCGATATGGGTGCGGGGCGTCCGGCGCCGTGGCAATGTCAGCTCCGGTGGCAGATCGCCCATATAGGGATGGCCCGGCGCAAACCCGATCATGTAGACGTAATGGGTTATGCCGCTGTGCAGCGCGATTGCCTCGGCCTCACTCAGCCCGCCCGCCGCGGCAACATCCTCCAGATCTGGGCCATGTACCCCCCCATAGGCCACTGGCAGTGTAACGAGACGTCCGGACTGCGCATCCTGCACCGGCGCGATGTCGAGCGCATCAATTTCGTTGCAAAGCGCCGCGTGACTCAGAACTGCGGGATCATAATGGATCATCAGGGAACGAAATGTCGGCACGGTTTCTGTCACGCCCGGTACAGCGCGCGCGCGCAGCGCCGCATCCAAGGCCATGACCAGCGCGTTCAGCTGCCGGTCGATGCCCTGTCCGAACTCCACCGTCAATGCACTGTCGCCCACGGGCAGATACCGGACGCCGCGCCTCATTCAGCGCGCCATCGGGCGCAGCCGTACCCCCGCCCCCGTCAAAGCATCGCGCACGGCGCGGGCCATCCCCACTGCATGCGGATTGTCGCCATGCACGCAGATCGTATCGAACTCCAGCGCAATTTCGGTCCCGTCCAGCGTGGCGACCTTGCCATCCAGAACCATGCCGAGCATGCGCGCTGCGGCCTCTGCGGCGTCCTCCAGCACCGCGCCCGGCAGATCGCGGGCAGCGAGCGTGCCGTCACTGCGATAGGCGCGGTCGGCATATGCCTCGCGCGCGATCCGAAGCCCCGCGCGCCTGGCTGCATGTTCCTGCTCGGTGCCGGGAAGCGCCAGAAAGATCATGCCGGGATCCGTAGCCAGCACGGCGCGGGCGGCGGCGGCGGCAAGTGACGCATTTACGGCCGTGGCATTGGCCAACGCGCCATGCACTTTGAAATGAGTGACCGGAACGCCGACAGCGCGCGCCATCGCCTGAATCGCGCCAATCTGGTAGATCAGCACCTTCTCGATCTGGCCGGGGTCGTCATCGACAAAACGCCTGCGCCCAAAGCCCCAGAGGTCCATATAGCCCGGATGCGCCCCCACACCGACACGCTTCTGCCGCGCCATGGTCAGCGTCCGGTGCATGACGACAGGATCGCCGCCGTGAAATCCGCAGGCCACATTGGCAGAGGTGACAATGTCGAACATTTCGGCATCGTTTCCCATGGTCCAGGCGCCCCAGCTTTCGCCCAGATCGGCATTCAGGTCCATCTCCCGCATTGCTGCCTCGCTCGTGGTGGGTATCCCATCTGAAACAAGGGCTATACCTGCGCGCGCCGGATGGAAAGGCCATCGCAATACGCAGAGCGTGAGCGGCAAGTATCAGAAGCGATAAGAACGGGCGGAGAAAACATTGATGCCCTCGAAACAAAACCCATCGGAGAATGATTTTTTCTGCTATGCTCAGCCCATGTGAAAATGGAGGTACAGATGTTCAATCGCTCTCCGCTCATTCTTCCCCTTGTCACAATCCTGCTTTCTTCTACTGCGGCTTCGGCCGCCATACTGGGCACCCCCAGTTTCACGACTGCGCCAGCGACTGTCTCAGTCGTCAACGAGTTTGCTGAAGGCGGGCGGTATTTTGACGTCGGGAACGCCCCTTACGACAGTTACACGGTTTCGGTGAATACGACGATTGCCAGCAGCTTCGGGCTTCCCAGCCTTGTTGGGAGCTCGCTCTCGTTTTCCTACGGAATGGAGAATGGTATTTCATTCGACAGTTTTGACACCCTCAAGATTGCCGGAGTGGAGGTGTTGGTGGACCCGTTGTACAATGAGGGTCCGTTTCTCTTTTATCCGCCGATCGCGTCCATCGATCCCGGCGGGCCGGGAGAATTCGATACGTTTTACTATGCTGCCCCATTCACCGATTTCGGCCCGCGCAGCGCCGAATTTCCTGAATTCGTGATGTCTTTTGAAATCAATCAACCGCTGCCGACCAAGACCGGTTTCGAGCAATGCAATGCGCTTGATGAATGTGAATTCTCCAACAGCCTGCTTGCCGATATCGGTGGCTCGCCTGTCACGGTCTTTGAGTCCTACGATTATATCGAGGGGCATATAGACGATGGCACCCTCACCTTCTACACTCCCGGCGGCCCGCCCCCTGCCGTCGTGCCACTGCCTGCCGCGGGGCTGTTGCTTCTGGGTCCGCTCGGTGCCCTCGCCGCCTGGCGACGCCGGCGACATATCTGATGGGTGCAATGCGATCGGCCGCTCTTGATAAGGCGCTTAACGGGCTGCTGAAAAAGTCCGATAACGTCCATGTTGACCTTGACCCGGACTCCTTTTCGGGCTCTCTCGTCAAGTTGATGATAATGCCTCGCGATGGGCATCAAGCAGCTTGACGAAAATCACGCTCCG
>JAUNVT010000211.1 GCA_030540655.1 Rhodobacterales bacterium | reverse complement strand
ATCCTCGAGATGAACGGCGACAGCTATCGGCTCGGCCAAAGCCGCGCCCGCAAGACCGAAGCCACCGCCAGCTATCTGGCAAGCGCGCGTTCCAAGGTGCCTGGCGTCACGCCTCTGGCCTGGTTTTGCGCCGCCAAGTGGCCGGTTTTGTCTCCGTCGTTGACATGTAGCCCTCCTCCCTCTCGAGCACGCCCTGCCGGATGGAGACGAACTGCCGTCCGCCGCCCTCGTTGACCGCGACGATCTCGCGGAAGAGGTCGAGCGCCGCGTCGAGCGTGGCGCGGGAAACAGGTGGTTCTGGATTATCGAGCATGCCGCCCAACCGAGAATCGCTCAATGCGCTTCATTGGGCAGGCTGAAAATGGTCTCCTTCCAAAATCCGTGGCGGAGCGCCCCTGTGGCGTTGGTGGTGCAGGTGGCGCACACCCCCTTGGTGGACCGCCTGCGCCTCGGCCTCGTCCGCAGCGACAATTGCCTCGAGGCGGGCGAGGGCGAGCCGCCGGTTCTGGTGTTCCGAGCGCTGGTCGCGCACCATGATCGCATAGCTGCGCACCGAAGGGTGCGTCCGGCGCGCGGTGGATGACGCTGGCGGTATTGTTCTGGTGCTGCCCTCCCAGTCCGCCGGCCCGGATCACAATCTGTCTTATCGACGGGCCCGTCCACCAGCAGTCGTTCGAGCGCAAGTTGAGCCGGATTCGTACTCGGTGAATTGCCCATTCAGCAGCCTTCAGACAGGCGTCTGTTTTTTTTGCCCTACTTACCGTTCAACTCCTTTTTACGAGCCCCTTTCAGTCCCCCTAACCTCTTCGAAGACCAGTGTAGGCATAACGACTTCCCAGTTAGCGCGTTTCAAAAAATGATGAAAACGCTCATCGGCATCCTCTTTGCGCCAATTTATGATGGCCGCGATCTCGCCGATGACGAATTTCGTTCCAATCGGTGGCGCGAATGATTTTGACATCCGCCCGAGGGCCCGCCCTCGGTCATCCTCGATCTGCCAGCGATCCCCGACATTTGAGAGCCTGACTGGCGCGCCCACCTGTGCTTCGGCGATCGCGTTATGAACAGGGTGTCGCTCACCTTGGCGTCCAGCGAAAGACAGATCGACCATCTTCATTTCGGGCGATTGAAAGAACCGGCGTGGGCCGGGGACTGCCGCCAAATCGGGCACAACGTGCCGCATGACCACGGAAGGCGACGCGGTCGGAAGATATTCGTGATTGTCGTTGCTCATAACGATCAAGTTGCGCCGCGCACGTGTCATAGCGACATAGAACAATCGCCGTGGCGCGTCCTGATCTTCGTTTCGCGAGGGCCGTTCCCAGCCGCCATCCATGATCACGACATCGTCGAATTCGAGACCCTTGGCGCGGTGCGCCGTCAACAATTTGAGACCACGCTGCTCGCCTCTTGAATCCTTCGACCATTCAGCAAACCATTCGACCACGTCAGGGGTAAGGAGCGTTTTGCCATCTACTTCGCGCGCAAGCTGACCGAGCCCCTCGCCGATCCGGTCGGTCCATCGGCCTACGGGTATCGCGTTCAGGGTTTCGGTCAGATCGCCCAAGCTAACAATGGCCTCGTGCCTCTCGCGCAGGCCACCGACAAACCCCTGCATCTCACGGGTGCGCCACACACTTGGCAGGGTCTCGTTCGCCATTTCGACAGGAATTCCATGCGCTTCGGCAAAGTCGCGGACCGGCAGAAGCTTGCGCCAATCACGAGAAATGATAGCCGCTCCCTTCCAGCTCCAATCCGGGATCAGTTTTGACAGGCGGATCATCTCGTTGACCGCCGCAAGGGCCTGAGCGTCATTTCCGGCCGGGCAGCCAAGGATTTGGACTCGCCCCTGTGCAACCGGGTCGAGGCTTTCCATGATACCTCCGGCCGGGTCTTTGTTCCGCGAACTGTCTACGGAAATTCCATGCCCTGTTTTCATCCGTTCCCGAGATCCTTCGATCACGGCGTTCGCTGCGCTGATGATGTTTTTCGACGAACGGTAATTGTCGGTCAGAAAGACCGGCTTGGCTGAATAATCCTGTTCGAATTGCCGAATGTGGCGCACCGATGCGCCGGCAAACGCATAGATATTCTGGTCGTCATCGCCGACCGCAAACAGGCTGATCCGCTGATCGGGGTCGTCGATGCTGCGACCGGCCACCGCAGCGATCAAGGCGTATTCCTCGGGCCCCACGTCCTGATATTCGTCCACGAGAATCCAGCGGAACCCCTGGATCAAGGTTTCTCGCAAGGCTTCGGCCTCGACTTTGTCCAGCCCGTCACCACGCAAGAGACGTCCCGCATCGGTCAGAAGCGTCTCAAAATCGGGTTCATCGGCCACTCCCAGTCCGGCGAAGCTCGCGCCTACCAATCGCATGGCCAAGGCATGGATGGTCAAGACCGTCACGAAGCGCGCATCTTCGCCGATCATTAGACGCAAGCGTTCCCGGATCTCGGCGGCCGCGTGACGATTATAGGCAAGCACCAGAATACCGTTTGGATCTTCGCGCTTGATCCTGACCAGATAGGCGACACGATGGACCAGCACGCGTGTCTTGCCCGAACCTGGCCCGGCAAGCACAAGCACATTGGTCTGTTCCCGGTCGTCACGCACGATCTGCTCCTGCGTCGAATTTCCCAGATTGTCGACGATCTCGGCATATGACTGCGGCGTCGCCTGCCGTCTGAACTCCGAAATTTTCCCCGGCATCCAAGCTTTCATGAAGTCGGACTGCTCCATTGCGAAATAGTCATGCGCGAGCCGCTGGGCCTGATCGATATCGCCCATGCCTTTGGTCGCATAGGCCGCCATGACGTGGGTCTGGACGGTCTGTTCGCTGTAGTGGTCTTCAAGAGGCGCGAAATGCTGGGTGGTAAAGCCGCCGCCTTTCGGATTGATGTGCAACGTCATGGCCGAGCGGAACACCGACAATCCCTTGCCCAGTGTCACCACCTGTTGTTCGTGCAGCCACAGAAGCGCCCGGTCCATCAGCTTTGCCGGATCATTCACAGACGCCCGCAACAGCGCATCGCTGTTGATCGCCGCAAGAAGGTCGCCAAGCGTGGTTTCGACAGCTACATCTTTCCCGCGCAAGCCGGCCTGAACCTGGTCGATCAAGTGTGAAACCAACCGCTCTGCCGCCTGTCTGCGAAGCTGAGCGGTCTGTTCGATTATGGCCCATGATCGTTGCATTTGCACGATGAGGCTGCCTTTGGACGCCTTGCGCAGGCCGATATTGCCCTTGCCGCCATCCATGTCGCGGCCATCCTGCGCAACCCCACGGAGCAACCCCTCGACAATATCGGGCCGGACCGAGGCATGTCCCTGCTCCCGCAGCGCCTGCGCCAACGAGGCAAGATGGCAGGGCCAAGCCTCGTCGGTGTCCGCGTCTGGCGATTGCTCTCTAAGGGTCGCAATCAGGTCGGCTTCCAACCGGGATGCCGCTTGGAACCGCTTGGGCTAGGCATTCTCGACACGCACATGCACGAAGATGGTGATGTTTGTATCATCCTTTGCAATCCCCAGCGCTTCAAGGTCTGCCAAGGCCTTGCGCAGGCCCGACACTGTCAACCCACTGACCCCGCAAAGCTCGTCAGTAGTGATGCCCTCTTCCTGCGGCGCGTTGATGATATGCTGCACGATGCAGCCAGATCCTCGCGCCGCCGCTCGGTTATTTCGGCGGAGGCAAGGATTTCTCGGACTTCCTGCATGCTCCTCACCCGGAGCGAGGCGGGAAACACCTGCACCCGGTTTTCTTCGCGGTTCAGAAGGTGCGACTCTTCCAGCCAGGCGACGGCTGTCTTTACCCGCGTGTCGTCGGTGTTGCTGTCCCGCTGGAAATCCCGGTCTTTCTCTTCGTGAACAATCTCACCCGGCGTAGCAACGATCTCACCGCTTTTGCCAGTCCGTATATCAAGACGTCGAAGCGCTTTCAGGATCGCGCTGATTTCATGCCGCGCAAGCCGAGACCGCGCGCTGAGGCTGAATTGACGATCGACGTCTTCTGTATTGAACAGAAGCACGCAGTTTGCAGGCTCGCGGTCCCGCCCGGCGCGCCCCGCCTCTTGCAGGTAGTTTTCCAGCGACCCCGGCACGTCCCCGTGAACGACCAGACGGATGTCCGGCTTGTCGACCCCCATCCCAAAGGCATTGGTGGCCGCAATCACGCGCAGATTGCCGACGCGGAAATCTTCCTGGATGTCGCGCTTGTCATCGGCGCTA
>JAUNVT010000023.1 GCA_030540655.1 Rhodobacterales bacterium | reverse complement strand
AAAATCTGGGCTTTCAAAATGTAGGCAACTTTGAAGGTTCGCTGCGAAGGTAAGATCAGGACGGGCTTTCAGCGCAATGCCACATACAAATGCCAGCCCCACACCGGATGATCAACCGTCCACCAGCGCCGCCGCATGCGAACTCCCCTGCCCGGCAGCGCGCCGATGCAGCCAGATCCCGCAGGACCATTCTTGACGTTTTGGTGGTGGCGCACTGAGGGTCAAGGGCTCAAGACAGGCGCGGTGGGCATATTCGGGTTTTGGCGCGAGGAAAAAGGACCAAGCACATCAGATGCTTGAGTTAGGTATCAGCTTTTTCCTCCAGATCCATCCACTCCTCCTCCGCAGTGGCAAGCGCCTTCTGGCGCGTGGTCAGTGCCTCGGTCGCCTTGCGAAACTTGACCGGCTCGCGGGTAAACAGTTCCGGATCGGCCATCAACTCTTCCAGCTTGGCAATTTCCGCCTCAATCCGGGCAATTACCTCGGGCAACTCGGCAAGACGATGTCTCTCGGTAAAGCTGAGCGTGGTGGATTTGTCTTTCTTTCCCGCTGCCGGTCTGGGTTTGGCAACTGACTTCTGCATGCCCTCATCGGTGGCATCCTGCGCGCCCCGCTGGGTGCGATAATCGGTCCATCCGCCCGCGTATACCGTGGCACGGCCATCCCCTTCCATCGCAATGGTGGTGGCGGCAACACGGTCCAGAAAGTCGCGGTCGTGACTGACGAGAATGATGGTGCCGTCGTAATCATCCAGAAGTTCCTGAAGCAGATCGAGCGTTTCGATATCAAGATCATTCGTCGGCTCGTCCAGAACCAGAATGTTCGATTCGCGCGCCATCAGCTTGGCCAGCAGCAGACGGGCTTTTTCGCCGCCCGAAAGCGACCGGACCGGCGCCCGCGCCTGCGCCTCGTCAAACAGGAACTCCTTCAGGTAGCCGATCACATGGCGCGGCATCCCACGCACCAGAATCTGGTCCGCCTTGCCTGAAACGCGCATGTCGGGATCGCCCGTCAGACTGTCCCACAGGCTCATCTCCGGGTCCAGTTGCGCGCGCGCCTGATCGAAGATCGCCGGAACAAGGTTCGTGCCGAGGCTGACAGTGCCGCTATCGGGCGCCTCGCTGCCCATCAGCATGTTCAGCAGCGTCGTCTTGCCCACACCATTCGGTCCCACCAGTGCCACGCGGTCGCCGCGCTGGATACGGATCGAGAAATCGCGCAGCAGAATATTGTCTCCGTAGGCTTTCGATATCCCCGTCGCTTCAATGACCTTCTTGCCGGATTTCGGGCCTGATGCCAACGCCATTGCGGCGGCACCCTGCCGTGCGATCTGGCTGGAGCGCTCGGCGCGCAACTCCTGAAGCGCGCGCACGCGGCCCTGATTGCGCTTGCGCCTTGCGCTGATACCTTCGACGGCCCAGCGGGCTTCGGACCTGATCTTGCGGTTCAGCTTGTGACGGGCCTGATCCTCGTCTTCCCAGACCTTGTCGCGCCACTCCTCGAAATGGGCGAACCCTTTTTCCTGGCGGCGCGTCATCCCCCGGTCGATCCAGAGGGTTGCGCGGGTAAGTTCACGCAAAAACGCACGGTCGTGGCTGATGAGAACAAACGCATTGCGCGTGTCCTTCAACGTTGTCTCCAGCCAGGCAATCGCCTCGATGTCCAGATGGTTCGTCGGCTCGTCCAGCAGCATCAGTTCGGGCGCCTCAGCCATCAGCTTGGCAAGCGCGGCGCGGCGCCGCTCGCCGCCCGATGCCGTCTCGACCGCGCGCGCGGGGTCAAATTTCAGCCCCTCGCCCGCCATCTCTACGCGGTATGTCTCGGCCGGGTCCAGTTGGCTGGAGGCGAAATCGCCAAGCGTGGCAAAGCCCGCCATATCGGGGTCTTGTTCCATATAGCCGACCGAGGCGGAAGGCGCGAGCGTGCGCGCGCCGCTATCTGCCTCGACCAGCCCGGCCATGACCTTCATCAGCGTGGATTTCCCCGACCCGTTGCGCCCCACCAGCGCCACACGGTCACCGGGCTGAACGACCAGCGAAAGTTCCGAGAATACAGGATCCCCCCCAAAGGTGAGGGAGATATCATTGAGCTGCAAAAGGGGGGGACGTGGTGCCATGAGCGCGGGCTATCCCGGCGCGGTGCCGCCGTCAAGAGGATGGGTATGGAGCCCGGACGCGGCTGACCCGGCTTGATGCAGGCGCCTCGGAAGAAGACGGCATCGCGCGACATTGCAATCGCGCGTCCAGACCGTCAGTAACCGGATACGCCCCTCATCGCAGGGGTCAACCCGCCCTAGAAGAAGTTGGCCGGATTGATATTGCCAAAGTTGTCCATGATCGACGCAAGGAACCCCTTGCCCTCAACCGAGCTTTCGGTGACGCGGCGTGACAGGACAACAGTGTGGCCATCCTGCAGATCGAATCGCTCGATATTGGCGATCACGCCGGCATTGTCAAAGCTGATGGCCAGCACCTGCCGGTCGATCACCTCGGGGCGCTTCATCCCGTAGGTTCTCACGCGGCTGCGCACATAATAATAATCGCCCCCCGCCAGCATACCGGCCGCGGATGGCGCACCGATGAGATCATCCACCTTCGCCCGCGTATCGACACCTGCAACCAACCGGTTCAGATCCTCGTCCGGGGGCACATATCCGTGATTCTTGTAAAGTGAAGTGCAACCGGCCGTGGCCGTCACGAGGGCAAGGACAATTGCCATGCACGCGGTTTTGAGCGAAGATGCGGTCCCGAACATGACTGTCCTCTTGATCCTGGCCCACCGGGCCTTTTATCCCGCATATATCAACCAAGCCCCCTTGTTCAAGAAAGGATGCGCCCGCTCATGACCAAGTCACTCACCGAGGCCGCAGCCCTGCGCGTGGCCGACCTGCCGAAGGGTCGCACGCTAACCTTCGATATTGCCCCGGACGCCGAAACGCGTGCCGCGCTCGCGGACGCGCTTGGGATCGAGGCGCTGCGCAAGCTGGGGTTTCGGGGAACGCTGGCCCCGCTCGGGCGCCATGACTGGCGCCTTACCGCCGATCTGGGCGCAACCGCCGTGCAGGCTTGCGTGGCCACGCTCGCGCCCGTGACGACGCGCATTGATACGCATGTCGAGCGGCGCTTCCTGTCTGACATGCCCGCCCCCGCCGATCTGGCACCCACGCCCGAGGATGGTGTCGAGATCCCGCAGGATGAAAGCGAAGAGCCGCTGGGCGACACCATCGATCTGGCGCGTATCCTGCACGAGGCGCTGGCTCTGGCGCTGCCCGATTATCCCCGCGCAGATGACGCCCCCGCAATGACCGCACAAGCCGCCCCGCCGGGCAGCGCACCTCTGCAAGATGCGGATCTGAAACCTTTTGCCGGGCTCGCCAACCTCAAAGCCCGGATGGAAGGCGGCGAATGAGTGTTTCGGAGCGCCAGCCGCCACAATCGGCTGCGCCAAAATACAGCTTGCGAAACTGGCATTTCGCTGTATTTTCGCGCTTTCACGGGATTTGGGGTTGAACCGACGCCTCAAGGCGGATTAAGAGCCGCGGAACCTCACGCAAACAGGGCCTGTCGGGCCCATAGGAATCGGGATCGCGACATGGCCGTCCAGCAGAACAAAGTATCGAAATCGCGTCGCAACAATCGGCGCGCACATGACGCCCTCAGTGGCGCAAATCCTAATGAATGCGCCAATTGCGGCGAGTTGAAGCGTCCCCACCACGTCTGCTCGGCCTGCGGCCACTATGCCGATCGCGAGATTGTCGCCATGGCTGATGAGGTTGATCTGGACGACGACGCGGCCTGACCTTTTCCGGTCCGGGTTGCCAGCGCAGCCGGGGCCATAATTCAGGACAGACCAGATCATGACCGCGCGCGCAGATACCACACCAGCGGATGCAGGCCATCCCGGCCCCTCCGCAGGTGGACAGCCTGCGCCCGCGTTGCGGCGCAAGACGGTAATTTCCGTCGATGCAATGGGCGGCGACATGGGTCCCGCGACCATCGTGGCCGGCATTGCCGCCAGCGCGCAAAAGAATCCCGATATCGCCTTCATTCTCCATGGCCCCAAGGCCGATCTGGCGCCCATGGTGGCCCGCCATCCGTCACTGACCCAGTGTTGCGAGCTGCGCGATGCAGCCAGCGTCGTTACCATGAACGACAAGCCCGGCCACGTGGCGCGCCACGGCAAGGACACATCGATGTGGTCCGCGCTGGAATCCGTCCGCGCCGGCGAGGCGACGGTCTGCGTCTCCTGCGGCAATACCGGCGCGCTGATGCTGATGTCGGTCCTGCGCCTGCGCCGCCTGCCCGGCGTCTATCGCCCCGCTATTGCAGTGATGTGGCCCTCACGCAATCCGCAGGGCTTCAACCTGCTGATGGATGGCGGCGCCGATATCAGCGCCGACGCTAAGGATCTGATGCAATATGCGCTGATGGGCGCATCTTATGCGCGCTGCGGCCTGGGTGTCGAGCGCCCCCGCATCGGCCTCCTGAACGTCGGAACCGAGGAGCACAAGGGCCGATCCGAGTTGCGCGAGGCCCATGACCTCATTACCACGCACGCGCGCGGTGCCGATTTCGACTTCGTCGGATTTGTCGAAGGGCGCGATCTGCCCGGCGACAGCGTTGACGTCATCATTACTGACGGGTTCACCGGCAATGTTGCATTGAAAACCGGCGAAGGCACTGCTACGCTGATCGCGGATCTTTTGCGCGAGGCATTTCAGTATTCCATCCTGTCGCGCATCGCGGCGCTGCTGGCCTATCCTTCCCTGCGCCGCCTGAAAAAGCGGATCGACCCGCGCCGCGTCAATGGCGGAGTATTTCTCGGCCTGAACGGCACTGTCGTCAAATCTCACGGCGCGGCCGATGCGACTGGCGTATCCGCAGCTGTCAAGCTGGCCTTTCAACTCGCCCAAACCGGCTTTTCAGCCAAGCTCGCCGAACGCGTGGCGAAGGCTACATTGCGGGCGCAGGATGGAGATCCTGAAAACGACCTGCCCCAAACGGACGATGCGTCCAGTGGAGCCATACCATGACCAGACGCGCCGTGCCGCTCGGTATCGGACATTACCTGCCAGATCGTATCGTGCCTAACGCCTATTTCGAGGGGCTGGTTGACACCAGCGACGAATGGATCCGCACCCGCTCCGGGATCGAACGTCGGCATTTTGCAGCCGACGATCAGGCAACATCCGATCTGGCCACACGAGCCGCACGCGCCGCTCTGGAGAATGCAGGGCTGACTCCGAATGATATCGATACCGTCATTGTCGCCACATCCACTCCAGATCTGACCTTTCCATCGGTCGCCACGATGACGCAGTCCAACCTCGGCATGACGCGCGGCTTTGCCTTCGATGTTCAGGCGGTCTGTGCGGGGTTCGTCTTTGGGCTCAGCACAGCGAATGCGCTGATCGTCTCAGGTCAGGCAAACCGCGTCATGGTGATCGGGGCCGAGACGTTCAGCCGTATCATGGACTGGACCGACCGTGGAACTTGCGTGCTGTTCGGGGATGGTGCCGGCGCTTTGATCCTGGGAGCCGAGGAAGGTGCGGGCACCTCCGATGATCGCGGCATTCTTGCGACGGACCTCAATTCGGATGGGCGCCAGCGCGACCTGCTTTATGTCGATGGCGGCGTCTCCTCGACCGGCACCATTGGCAAGGTCAGGATGCAAGGCAATCCTCTTTTTCGACAGGCGGTCGAAAAACTTGCGCAAACCGCCGACAGTGCGCTCACCAAGGCAGGGCTTGACGCGGAGGACGTGGCATGGATCGTGCCGCATCAGGCCAACATCCGCATTATTCAGGGCACCGCCAGGAAGATGGGCGTGTCGATGGACCGCGTTATCGTGACATTGCAGGATCACGGTAATACTTCGGCCGCGTCCATACCGCTGGCAATGTCGGTCGGCGTGTCGGACGGCCGTATCCGGCGCGGCGATCTGCTCCTGACCGAGGCGATCGGCGGCGGACTGGCGTGGGGTGCGATCGCGATGCGCTGGTAAATCGAGAGGATTGCAGCGCCCGATCCGCCTAAACAGCTCTTTCCAAGCCATTGTATTTGACTCGCAAATTTCTATGACCCTATGGTTGGGAAAACAGGATCGGGGGATCGAAATGAGCGACAAGACATTGACACGTATGGATTTGAGTGAGGCCATCTTCCGTGAGGTCGGCCTGTCGAGGAATGATTCGGCTCAGTTGGTGGAAAGCGTTCTGAGCCATATGTCTGACGCGCTGGTGAATGGTGAGCAGGTCAAGATTTCGTCTTTTGGAACATTCTCGGTGCGGGAAAAATCGGCGCGGGTCGGTCGTAACCCAAAGACGGGCGAAGAAGTACCGATCAATCCGCGCCGCGTGTTGACCTTTCGCCCCTCGCATCTGATGAAGGATCGGGTTGCTGCGGGCAACAAACGCTAGGACTGGCATGACGAAATCTGCAGACGCCTTTCGCACCATCAGCGAAGTTGCGGACTGGCTGGGGATTCCCGCTCACGTCCTGCGCTTTTGGGAAAGCAAGTTCACTCAGGTGAAGCCGGTCAAGCGCGCCGGCGGGCGGCGCTATTACCGCCCTGCGGACATGCGGCTGCTGGGTGGTATTCGCAAGCTGTTGCACGAGGACGGCATGACGATAAAGGGAGTGCAAAAAGTGATGCGCGACCATGGTGTGCGCCATGTCGCGGCAATGTCGCCACCGCTGGCGGATGAGCTTGAGGAGGAGATCGCCGACATCGCGCTGGACGTGCCCCAGGAAGATGAAAAGCGCGGGCAGGTGCTCAGCTTTGGGCGGACAGGATCTGCGACACCGGATGGTGATGCCGGGGCCGCAAAGGCCGAAAAACCTGCGTCATCCGGTCCCGGGCAACCCTCCCCCGCCACTCCGTCCGACCTTGGCCAGGAACGCGCTGCCGAGCCGAAAAGCGAGAAGGTCCAAGCACGAAGTGCCGCCGAAAAAGCTGATCTGTCCCGCAAGGACGCTCCCGAGGCTGTAGACGCAGAGCGCGCAATGCCGGAGCAGCCTGATACCGCACCGATATTGCGCGCCGTCTCGATCACCCTGCCGGAAGACGCTGCTGACACTATGCCCGCTGCCGCCTCGCCCCTCGCAGGCTTGGGCAGGTTGAACCTGTCCCTGCGGGCAGACCAGCTTGCCGATCTGACCGACCTCCTCCGGCGCATGGAGAGTTTGCGCAAAAGGATGTCGGGAGAGTCAGGGCCTTCATGATATAGCCACGTTGAAAAGAAGTTTTACCTCTTGTCCCTGCGCGAAAATCCAGTATGACCTCCCTATCGTCGGGCTATGGCGCAGTCTGGTAGCGCGTCCGTCTGGGGGACGGAAGGTCGCAGGTTCGAGTCCTGCTAGCCCGACCATTACCACCCTTCCCCTGCAGAAAATGCACCACACGCATGTGCAAGAAAATGTTACAGGCGCTCAGCGATGACCGGGGTTCTTTCCAGCCAACAGATTGACGGGATGGTTCTCAGCGGCGCGATCGCGGCCGATACCCCGATCACTCAGGCGCAGATCCAGCCTGCCAGTCTTGACCTGCGACTTGGCGATATAGCCTACCGCGTGCGTGCATCCTTCTTGGCCGGTCAGGGCCGCAGCGTGACCGAACGGCTGCACGCATTTGAAATGCACCGTATCGATCTGACCGCCGGGGCCGTGTTGGAAAAGGGCTGCGTCTACGTTGTCCCCTTGATGGAGCGTCTGGAATTACCCGAACACGTGCAGGCGACGGCCAATGCCAAATCCTCGACGGGCAGGCTTGACCTTCTGACGCGGGCGGTCACTGACGGCGGTGCCGAATTCGACCGGGTCCCGGCCGGTTATCAAGGGCCGCTCTATGCGGAAATCTGCCCGCGTTCATTTTCTGTACTGGTGCGGCCGGGAATGCGCCTGAACCAGATCCGCTTCAGCACTGGCGACGCCGTTCTCACCGACGCCGATCTGGCGGCGCTTCACGCCACTGACAAGCTTGTGGATTGCACGCCGGTAATCGGAGATGGCCTTGGGTTTTCCGTCGATCTGCGTCCCGAGGCGGGCACGCTGGTTGGCTATCGCGCCAAACCTCATGCCGGGGTAATCGATCTGGATCGCATCGCGCATTATAATCCCGCCGATTTCTGGGAGGAGGTGCATAGCGCCGAAGGCCAGATCATCCTTGATCCCGGCGCTTTCTATATTCTCGTCAGCCGCGAGGCGGTGCATATACCTCCTCAATATGCCGCCGAAATGGCGCCCTATCTGGCGATGGTCGGTGAATTCCGGGTGCATTACGCCGGATTTTTCGATCCTGGATTTGGACATGGGGCGGCGGGCGGTACGGGCTCGCGCGGGGTATTGGAGGTGCGCTGCCACGAGGCACCGTTTGTGCTCGAGCACGGGCAGATCGTAGGTCGGCTGATCTATGAAAGAATGGAGACGGTGCCCGAAACATTATACGGCGCAGGGCTGAGTTCCAACTATCAGGGCCAGGGCCTGAAACTGTCAAAGCATTTCAAGTAAACGAAATCTCATCCTTCAGGTGCCCCACGCCCTCACTCCTCGAACAACTCGCTTTGCAACCCATCTTCAACGGGCCCATCCTCCTCGTCATCCTCTGACCCGGCCCTCGGCATGGAACCGGGAGGCAGGCGGTTGTCAAGCAGACCGGCCGTGCGCAATTCAGCCAAGCCCGGCAGATCGCGCGCCGTCTCCAGTCCGAAATGGCCCAAAAAAGTGTCGGTTACCACAAAGGTCACTGGTCGCCCGGGCGTCATCCGCCTCCGGCCAAAGCGGATCCATTCCATTTCCAGCAATTGATCGACCGTGCCGCGACTGACGGAAACCCCGCGGATTTCCTCAATCTCGGCGCGGGTGACGGGCTGGTGGTAGGCGATGATCGCCAGCGTCTCGATCGCGGCGCGGCTCAGCTTACGGTGCTCGATCGTCTCGCGCTGCATCAGGTGACCCAGATCCGACGCGGTGCGGAATGCGTAGCCATCACCGATACGAATTACACTCACGCCGCGCCCCTTGTAGCGGCGGCGCAGATGCGCCAGCGCCTCGGCGGCATCAGAGCCGCGAGGCAAACGCGCGGCCAGCTCCCGCACACTGACAGGTTCGGCCGCCGCAAAAAGGATTGCCTCTATCATGCGCTCCTGCTCGGCCATGGAGGGCGGATCGAACAGAATATGTTCTTTCTTGCTCAGCCCATGCCCGATCATGCCACAGTCACAGGCCGGATTTCCAGCGGAGCGAAAACACCAGCCTGGCGCAGCTCCACCCGCCCCTCCTTTGCCAATTCCAACGTCGCCGCAAAGGTCGAGGCGGCGGCAGACCGGCGCCGCGCCGGGTCAGTGCAGAAATCCTCGGGCATATAAGTTGAAATATCGGCCCATCCGCCAGTGAAGCCGATCAGACTGCGCAGCCGGTCGAGCGCCTGCTCCAGCGAAAATATCGTGTCCCGGTCCATCGCATAGGGTCGAAATTCATCGCGCGTCCGGGTTCGCGCGTAGGCTTGCATCAAATCCAGCAAAGACGCGGAGTAGCTGATATTGCGTTTTGACATCGGAGCCTCGGGCCGCCCCCGCGCAAAGAAATCGCGGCCAAGCTGCGCACGCGCCATCAGACGCGCAGCCGCATCCCGCATGGCCTGAAGCCGCTCCAGTTGGAACGCCAGATGGGCGGCCAGATCCTCGCCCGATGGGCCATCTTCCTGTGCATCGGGCGGCAGGAGCAAGCGGGACTTCAGAAATGCCAGCCACGCGGCCATGACAAGGTAATCGGCCGCCAGTTCCAGCCGAAGCGCGGCGGCCTGTTCAACAAATTCCAGATATTGCCGGGCAAGCTCCAGCACGCTGATCTTGCGCAGATCCACCTTTTGCGTCCGGCTCAGCGTCAGGAGCAGGTCCAGCGGGCCCTCAAACCCATCAACGTCAACAATAAGCGCCTCGGCGGCCACCCTGTCCGCGATGATGCCACCGTCATCCATCATCGGTCACATCGCCGCAAATGGCGGCCAGACGGGCCGCAAGCCCGGCCACGTCCACTTCGGAGGGGACACGCCTTGCCGCGAGCGCCGCCTCTGCCCGCTTCTGCCCCGCCTCGTCCATTGTTCCGGCCGCGTCCGCCACGGTGCGGCGATCCTCCAGTGCGGCATTGCACAAAAGCACCACATCGCAGCCTGCATCCAGAGACGCACGCGCAATGTCGCTGAGGCTGCCCTGGAGCGCCTTCATCGAAATATCATCCGTCATGATCAGCCCGCCAAACCCGATCTCGTCGCGGATCACGCGCATCATTACAGGCGATACCGTGGCAGGGCGATCGTCGATTGCCGCGTAGACCAGATGTGCCGTCATACCCATGGGAAGATCATTCAGCGCCTTGAACGGTGCAAAATCGCAGGCGGTTAACGCGGCACTGGATTCTCTCACAACCGGCAGATCAAGATGACTGTCGGCCTGCGCACGGCCATGGCCGGGGATATGCTTGAGCACCGGTAAAACGCCCCCCTCCAGCAGCCCCTCAGCCACAGCCCGGCCAAGCGCCGCCACGCGGTCCGGATCTGTGCCATAGCAGCGATCACGCAGGAAAATGTGGGTCTTCTCATTGGCGACATCCACCAGCGGCGCGCAATTGCTGTCGATGCCCAGCGCGCGCAGTTCAGTGGCAATCAGCCGATAGCGCAGATACATTGCCTCGGCCGCCTGCGCGCCCGCGCGCGCCACGTGGTCAAGCGGCGCAAGCCATTTGCGGCCCAAGGGCGGGCGGAGGCGCTGCACACGGCCGCCTTCCTGATCGATGGTAATGGGGGCATCGCGGCCAACCGCGTCGCGCAAATCGCCGCACAGGGCACGCACCTGATCCGCATTATCGATATTGCGTGCGAAAAGGATGAACCCGAACGGGTTCGCAGCCGCAAAGAAACGTCTTTCCTCAGGCGTCAGGCGAAGCCCTTCGGCATCCAGAACCGTGGCGCCGAAATTGCTCATGAGCATCTAACGTAAAATGCGAACTTCATCGTGTAACCACAGGAATACATTCCGCCTTCTCCGCTACCAGCGCCGAACAAAAACGTCTGGCATCTGCCAGATCATCGAATCCCATTGCGCGCAGCCGGTAGAAGGTGCGCCCGCCGCTGGTGGCGCGCTGTATTACACGATCCTTGCCTGCCAGATATTCCTCGAACTTTTTCGTCAGTCTGCCCCATTCCTCCTGCGCGATTTCTTCGCTCGTGAACGCGCCCAGCTGCGCGAGGCGTGTTCCCACGGGAATCGTATCAGGGTCCACGTCACGCATAGCTTGCGCGGCTGGTGCGGGGCTGGCTGCAGTGGCTGGTGCCGTGCCCAGCCCTTGCGGCCGGGCCTTTGGACGCAGCGCGCTGCCGGTCCCGTCGCCTTCCATCAGATCTTCGCTTGCGCCCTCCTGATCCTCGGCGAACATGTCTTCAGGCGGGGGGAGCGCCTCGCCCATGGCCTCGGCCAGGGCCAGCATGGTCGGGTCCACCTGCGGCTCTGCCTTCTCTTCCTCCACAGGTTCGGGGGTGGCGGAAACGCCCTGCTCGGGCGCAGCGGCCGGAGGCTCCAGCGCCGCATCTGCTGCATCTTCTTCGGCGAGATCAAGCGGCGCAGGGGCGAGTATCAACTCATCGGGCGCCGCTCCGGCCGCGCCAACGGCCGCGATGTCATTGACCGACAGGCCCTGATTTTGCGTTTGACTGCCACCGGGATCCTCGGGCTGGACGCGCATCGGCCCCTCGGCGGCGCGAATGACCGGCACACCGCTGACATCACGCACGATAAGCTTGTATCCCCAGACTCCGAGGCCGATAACCAGCGCAACCGACAGCAGCGATCCCAAGGCATAGGTTACCCGCGTCAGGGCCCCCGTCTGCCCCGGCACCTCCGCCGCATCCGAAGACACGGGTCTATCCTTGCGAAATCGTGACATCTACTGCCTCTCGTGGTCCGGACGAAGGCGCGTTGCGCCGATCGGACGGGTCTGCCTCATGATCTGCCCGGCGCCGCGCGCCTCAGCGCATCTCTTCGGCCGGAGTGACGCCCAAGATACCCAAACCTGCGGAAATAACAACGCTCGCGGCTTTGACCAGCGCAATTTTCGCCTGTGTCCCGGAGGGATCATCCTCCTGAAGGAAACGCAGCTCGGGCGCATCATGGCCGCGGTTCCACAGCGTGTGAACTTCGGACGCCAGATCGTAGAGATAGAAAGCAACGCGGTGCGGCTCGGCCGTGCGCCCGGCGATTTCCACCAGACGCGGCCATTCGGCGATCTTGCGCGCCAGCGCAAGTTCGGCATCATGCGCGATCAGCTCCAGATCGGCGGCGGCCAGCGCATCGTCCGACACATCGATCCCTGCCTCCGTCGCCTTGCGCATGACCGAGCACACGCGCGCATGGGCGTATTGTACATAGAAAACCGGGTTATCTCTGGACTGCTCCAGCACCTTGTCGAAATCGAAATCGAGCGGCGCGTCGTTTTTCCGGGTCAGCATGACAAAGCGCGTGACATCCGCCCCGACCAGATCGACCACATCGCGCAGGGTCACGAAGGTGCCCGCGCGTTTGGACATCTTGAAGGGTTCTCCATCCTTCCACAGCTTGACGAGCTGCGTCAGCTTGATCTCCAGCGGGACCTTGCCATCGGACAGGGCCGAAACGGCGGCCTTCATCCGCTTGACATAGCCGCCATGATCGGCGCCGAATACATCAATCAGCAAATCATACCCGCGTGTCACCTTATCGTAGTGATAGGCAATATCGGGGGCGAAATAGGTCCATGCCCCATCCGATTTCCTGACCGGGCGATCCACATCGTCGCCATGCGCGGTCGAGCAGAAGAGCGTCTGCTCGCGCGGCTCCCAATCATCGGGCAGCTTGCCCTTCGGCGGCTCCAGAACCCCTTCATAGATCAGGCCCTTGTCCGCCAGCGCCTGGATGGATTTCTCGATCAGGCCCGTGCCATAGAACGATTTTTCGGATGTGAACCTGTCCATTTCGACGCCCAGTGATTTCAGATCGGCGCGGATAAGATCCATCATTGCAGCAGTTGCATAGTCACGCAGATCCTCCAGCCAGACCTCTTCGGGCTGCCCCACCCATGCATCGCCAACCTTCTCTTTCAGCGCCTCGCCGACCTCTATCAGATAGTCGCCGGGATACGTGCCATCGGGGAAATCGACGGCGCGTCCGTGCGCCTCAAGATACCGCAGATAGACGGAACGCGCCAAGGTATCGACCTGCGCGCCGCCATCATTGATATAATATTCGCGCGTCACGTCGTGCCCGGTGAAATCCAGCAGGCTGGCCAGCGCATCACCGAACACGGCGCCGCGGGTGTGGCCGACATGCAGCGGGCCGGTGGGATTGGCGCTGACATATTCGACATTCACCCGCCGCCCCTGCCCCATCACGGAACGGCCAAAATCCGTGCCCTGGGCCAGCACTGCCGCCACCACCGCGCGCCAGTTGCCGGAGGCAAGCCGCAGGTTGAGGAACCCGGGCCCCGCCACCTCAACGCTTTCGATACGCGTGTCGCTGGCCAGTTCGTCAGCAAGCGCATCGGCAATATCCCTTGGCTTCAGCCCTGCAGGTTTTGCCAGCACCATCGCCGCATTGGTCGCCATATCCCCATGCCCGGGATCGCGCGGCGGCTCGACCGTGACGTTGGCGCGGTCAAGCCCCCGGGGCAGCGTGCCCGCCGCCTCCATCGCGGTCAGGGCATCCAGAACGGCGGCGCGAATATCGGTAAACAGGTTCATGGGCTGGGGTTCCTTGCATTCCCCGCCCGGTTTATCATTGCGGCGGCGCGCGTCAATCCGGCGCGCAGTCTGATTCAAGTCCGCATTCCCGCTTTGGCTTCGCGCTCGGACTTGTCGGCGACCTTCTGAACGGTTTCGGCCTGATGCTCGGTCGCGCCCTTGCGCTCGGCCGCCTGTGCGGCGCGCTCCCGGCGCGGGGACAGGGCAAGCAGCCGCATACCCGGGCCAGCCTTGATGTCGGCGTCATCTACAATAATGCGCAGATCGGTGCCCGGCGTCACTGCGGCCAAGGGGATGGAATTCGGGTTATCGGCGCGCCATTTATCCGGACCGTATTCTTCGGTCAGATTTGTGGCGCGCACCTCCCAGCCGTTCTGAATGTGATGCCCCAGTTGCCAGTAGTTGAGCCCACCCGCAATACTGCGCCCGCCCAGCGTCGCAGGCAACGCGTGGCGTGTCTGCTCCTGCTTGGCGCGTTTCAGCTGGTAGACATATTCGCGGCCAAATTCCGGACCAAGGTCTGTTGCCACCAACGTGTTGTAGGCGTCATTGTCGGTCGTGGCGATGATCCGGTCAAAGCTGATGAATTCCACCCCATATTCGGCGCCCTGCGACAGGATATCGCCCACATAGATGGGCAGTCCCTTTTCGCGCGCGTCAGTCAGCCGCGAGCGGTTGGCATCCGCGATCAGCACCGGGATCTCTTCCTTCTGGAGGGCGGCGGCGAAAGCTGCGGAAAATTGCGATCCGCCCACGAAAATCACTCCCGGCACCTGCGCGCTGGCCAGCCCCAGCACCTGCCCCAAAGGCCGCAGGGTAAAACCATGCAGCACCACCGTCGCGGCCACCAGCACAAAGGCGAGCGGCGTCAGCAATGCCGCATCCTCAATCCCGGCATTGACCAGCCTGCTGGAAAACAGCCCCGCAACCGCTACCAGAACCACACCGCGCGGCCCCGTAAACGCTACCAGCAGACGTTCTTTCATCGGGATATTGGAAAAGGCCAGGGACACAAGCACTGTCGCCGGGCGCACCACGAGGATGATGACCAGCACAAAGGCAAGCGCAGGCCAGCCCAGCAGGCTGAGCGTTTTGAAGCTCATCGACGCCGCCAAAAGGACAAATACCCCCGATACGAGAAGAACGGTTGCCTGCTCCTTGAACCGCCGCAGTTCGGTATGGCTGGGAAGCTTGGCGTTGGTAATGTAAAACCCCATGATGGTGACCGCCAGAAGCCCGCTTTCGTGCAGCACATAGTCGGACACGGCAAACACCAGCAGTACCGATGCGAATACCACCGGCACCTTCATATATTCCGGAACGCGTCCGCCTTTGAACCCTTCGGACAGCAGCCATCCGACAGCGACCCCCATCGCGGTCGCAGAAACGACACCAATGCTCATCTCCCGGATCGCCGAGCCCAGCGTTTCGCTGGCGTAAAGTATCAGTACAACTTCGAACGCTACGACCGCCGCCAACGCCCCAAGCGGATCATTCACGATTGCTTCCCATTGCAGCAGCTGGGAGGGGCGTTTGGCGAGCCGCGCGGTGCGCAGCAGCGGCGCGATCACGGTGGGGCCGGTCACGATCATGATGCCGCCGAACACGGCAGAACTCGCCCAGCTGAGGCCCGCCACATAATGCAGCGCCAAGGCAGAGCCGAGCCATCCGATGGGCGCTCCGATCAGCACCAGACGCCGCACACCGGTAGCCGCTTCGCGCAGCGTCTGCACGTTAAGCGTCATGCCGCCCTCGAACAGGATGATCGCCACGGCAATGCTGATCATTGGCTTCATCAGCGGGCCGATATCGCGGGCTGGATCGAACACGCCCAAAACAGGCCCGATCAGGAGCCCGGCCAGCAGCATCAGAACGATGGCCGGCAGACGCAGCTTCCATGCAATCCACTGCGATCCGACGCCGACAACGCCCACCAACGCAAAGGCCATGACAGGCGGCAACGCGCCTGCGGTCTCGATAGCCATGGCCTATCCTTTCATGAGTTCGGGCCAGGATCCGGCCCCGCCGCGCCCGCCAAGATGGCGCGCATGCTGCGCCAAGGCAAACCGGTCCGTCATCCCGGCAATGTAATCGCTGACGAGCCTTGCCAGTTCCGTCTTATTTTCAGCCGCCCGCACATCGCCCTGCCAGCGGCGCGGCAGGTGGTCCGGCTGCGCCATGTAAAACGGGAAAAGCGCATCGACCACTTCGGTCGCCCGGGCGCGCTGCACCATCACCATTGGCGCGCGGTACATATGGGTGAAAAGGAACTCCCGCACATGCCCGAGATCCCGCCAGAGCGCAGGCGAAAACCGGATCACCGGCTGGCCAAGCGCTCGGACGGCGTCTGCGTGGGGCAGATCCGCCCCGGCGATGATGGCGCGCGAGGTGTCGATGACATCGCTCACCATCACGCCGAACACCCGGCGCAGCGCCTCGTGGCGGCGTCTGTAAGGCTCAAGTCCCGGATAGCGGCGGTCCACCTCTGCGTAGCATGGGCCGACAATCGGCAGGGCGGCAACCTCGCCCTCCCCGAACAAGCCGGCGCGCAAGCCGTCATGCAGATCGTGGTTGTTATAGGCGATATCGTCGGCCAACGCAGCCACCTGCGCCTCGGCGCTCGCATGGGTGTGCAATTCCAGATCATGGCGCGCCACGTATTCCGCCAATGCGTAGGGCAGATTGCCGGTCACCGGACCGTTATGCTTGGCCAGCCCCTCCAGCGTTTCCCAAGTCAGGTTCAGGCCGTCGAATTCGGCGTAATGCCGCTCCAGCGCAGTGACGATGCGGATTGCCTGAGCGTTGTGATCGAACCCGCCATAAGGCATCATCAGGCGGTGCAGCGCATCCTCTCCCGTGTGGCCAAAGGGCGTATGGCCCAGATCATGTGCCAGCGCCACCGCCTCGGTCAGTTCCGCGTTCAGCCCCAGCGCACCCGATATGGTACGCGCGACCTGCGCCACCTCGATCGAGTGGGACAGGCGGGTGCGGAAATAATCGCCCTCATGCGCGACGAAAACCTGTGTCTTGTGCTTCAGCCGCCGAAACGCGCTGGAATGTATGATCCGGTCCCGGTCCCGCTGAAAACATGAGCGAAAGGCGCTTTCCTCCTCGGCCACCAGCCGGCCGCGAGACTTGCTGGGCTCGGCGGCGATGCGCGATGGCGCAGGGGCATATGGCGCGGTCATGGTCAGGCTCCTTGCCGGGTGGCGGCCTGCGTCATATATTGCATTTGCAAGCGGCGCGAAACAGCCCGCCGCCCGAGCCGAAGGAGATTATCATGAACCTGCCGCCCAAAGTCACCGACCGTGCGTTTGAACGTCTCAGCGAAATCGGCGCGGGCGATCAGGGTCAGGCGCTGCGCGTGGCCGTCGAAGGCGGCGGCTGTTCGGGCTTTCAATACGAGATCAAGCTGGATGAGCCCTCGGGCGACGATCTGGTACTGGAAAGTCAGGGCCAGAAAGTTGTAATCGACGCCGTGTCGCTGCCTTTTTTGACGGGCGCCGTGATCGATTTCAGCGAAGAGTTGATCGGCGCGCGTTTCGTGATCGAGAACCCCAATGCGAGCAGCAGCTGCGGGTGCGGAACCTCGTTTTCGATGTAACGCGTGCGCGTCACTCGGCGGGGACAATCCTGCGCATCGCCGCCGCAGGGCTTGCCTGGTCATAGATCAGCCACGCCCCTGCGGTAATTATCATCCCCGCCCCGATGAAAAGCATCATGCGTGGAGCCTCACCAAAAACCGCGGCGCCGATCCCGAGCATCCACAGAAATTGCAGGTTCATGAGCGGCGTGACCACATAAGCCGGAAGCTGGCGGAATGCTCCCGCCAGCAGCCAGCGGGCTGTGAACAACAGCCCCGCATAGGCGCAGGCCCAGCCAAGATCGCTCAGGCTCATCGGGGTCCAGACAAAGGGAAGTGCGCAGGCCATCACCCCGCCAAGGGCTAGATTGGGCCAGAAGACCTGCGCCAGCAGGTTGTCATCCCGCTTGCCGATATAGCGGGAGGCCATCATCGACACCGTGCCCAGCAAAACGGCGGCCAACGCGATAGCATGCCCGAGGCCCAGCCCGTGCAACCCGCCGGGCGCAAGGCAAAACAGGCCGATGATGCCCAGCATCAGCGCGCCCCAAGCCTGCGCACGCACCGCCTCGCCCAGAACCGGGCCGGAGAGCAGCGCGGTGAATAGCGGGATCATCGCGATGAACAGAAACACTTCGGCAAAGGGCAGAAGGCGGAAAGCATGGAAAAATGCAATTGCGCCCAGAACAGTGGCCATGCTTCTCACCGCCATGGCCCGCGGGCAGGATGTGCGCGCACCACGTGGCGCCGGGCCTGCGCGATCGGCCAGCACCGATAACAAAGCCACGATGCCGCCCGATACCGCGAATAGTTGCGGTGCCGCATAGCTTGCGGCGAACATCTTGGTTATCGCGTCTGCGCCCGAAATCAGCGCGGTGTACCCAACGGTCAGGCCAACCCCCGCGAGAATTGCCCCGCCGCCTGCGCGGAGCGCCATCACGCGTTCAACTCCGGTGCCGGGCGCAGCCCGACGCGGGCGAACCCTTCGAAAAACGCACCGAACCGATCTGTCGATGCCTCGGCCGCAATCAGCGCCGCCTTTGCCTCCTGCGACAACTGCGCACACACGTCGCCCCGCATGACACCCCAATCTGCCGACCGGCCCGCCCCCATCGAATACATGCAGTGCGACAACTCGCGCAGCGGCGCCGAACTGGGACGCGCCCGGGTGAAGCTCAGGCGCCCTTCGGGAACATAGTCACCAAAACCACCGCGCCCCGCACATGACAAGAACCAGTTCAGCATCAGATATTCGTGATAATCGTCCTGCAAGCCAGTCGAATCGTCCAGGGAAAACGTGCGGATCTGCTGTGTCAGCCAGATCTCCCATACTTCTGGCGGCGCCTGACCGGCAAAGCGCAGCGCGAGGCAGATTTCCGCAAGAAGGTCTGTGTTGAATTCCAGAAATGCGAGCGTTCCCGCAAAAATCAGACTGGACACGGCGTCCGCGCAGATTGCCGGATCCTTGCGGCCATATTCAGAGAGGTAAAATACAATATGCGTCAGCTCATATGCTGCCTTCTTGTTCGGCATCGCAAAAGTATGCGTGCGGGCGGCAAAACTGCGCAACCGCGCGTCCAACTCCTCATCTGCGGGCAATGGATCGACTCCGCGCCTCGCGCACAGGCGGCGCGCCTCGGCGCGCTGCAGATCAGAAAGTTCGGCTTGGGGAAGACCCTGCCGCGCGACCCATTCGCTCAGCGCCGCGCCTTTTGTTCCGGTCATCCCCAGATCTTCGAGGTCAAGGCAAAGCGATAGCAGAAACCTGTAATACTGGGGAAAAAATTCCATTCTCTGCTCGATGTTCTCGTAAAAGACAGAAAATATATCGAGGGTTCCGGGGTTCAAGGCGGCCCCGGTCGATTCCAATATGTTCAGCATCTCGGCGTTTTCCTTGAGCCAGAAAACATCTTCGGGCGACCGGCGCCCGGTGGCAAAGGTCTTGAGCAAGGCTGCCTGACGCGCAGCCTTGCTGTGTTGCCGGAACGGGACATTCAGCTGGACGATGGTGCTCATATCGTTGCCTTCCATTGATCGGTCCGGGCCGAAGGCCCCGCTCCTGTCGGCCTCAAAGGCTTGAGGTGAAGAGTTCGACGGCATCGCCCTCACGCGCCTGGGCAACAGGTGCCAGCGATGAGGTGAAGGCGCCCACCGCGTCGCCCGATGCGGCGCGCGGTGCCAGCGAAGACGTGAACATCTGTACCGCGTCGCCAGCGGCGGTATCGGCAGCCGCGGAGGGGGTGAGAGAAGACGTGAACATCTCGACATTGTCACCCGAAGACGCATCGGCCCGGGCAGCAGGGCTCAGCGACGAGGTGAACATCTCCAGTCCTTCGCCAAGACCCGCATCCGCGACCGGCTCCAGAGACGAGGTGAAAAGGCCAGTTGCCGACCCGTCGTAAAGGTGCATCCCGGCGCCATCTGAGGCGCTCAAGGAGGTGAATGTTGTTTCAATTTTGCGTTCTGCAGTCATTTTCTAGTTCCCCAGGTTGGTGTGATTGACCTCTCTAGAGTTGCATCTGAGACAGTTTCCGCCAAGCGCTATTTCAACTTAAAGGCGAGCCACGGCAGTAATCCACATTAATTTCACACCCTAAAGTTTACGATCATGAAGATTAAACGAATTTAAGAATACTTATCCACATACTGTTTTTACTGGTCTTTTTATTCATCCGTTCGGTAAAAATTAACTATTCAGCAAACAACTTTAACGTGTGTATTCCAATCAGAGCGTATGATTCGGATGTGTGGCGAAGGTGATGCATTGCGCTGATCCGCGCCCGCTTGCCCTCGGCGCAGGGCTGGGCGATAGAAGAGGCGCACCCCCTGCGCAGCGAGGACCGTCCATGAAGATCGCGTCGTTCAACATCAACGGGATCAAGGCCCGTATAAACGCCCTGCCGGACTGGCTGGACGAGGCGCTGCCCGATGTGGCCCTGCTTCAGGAAATCAAATCCGTGGACGAAGCTTTTCCGCGCGAGATTTTCGAGGACCGGGGTTACCGCGTCGAAACGCATGGGCAGAAAGGGTTCAACGGGGTGGCGATCCTGTCCAGGCTTCCGCTTGAGGATGTCACACGGGGTCTGCCGGGTGACGCGGAGGATGAACAATCCCGCTGGATCGAGGCGACAGTGATGGGTGATCGACCCATCCGCGTTTGCGGTCTCTATCTGCCCAATGGCAACCCGGCGCCGGGACCGAAATACGACTACAAGCTGGCCTGGATGGAGCGGATGCAGGCTCGTGCGGCCGAACTGCTGACGCTGGAGGAGCCGTTTCTGATGGCGGGTGATTACAACATCATCCCGCAGGACGAGGATGCCAGACGCCCCGAAGCCTGGCGCAAGGATGCGCTGGCCCTGCCCGACAGCCGCGCCGCCTATCGCCGCATTCTGAACATGGGCTTCACCGAGGCTTTCCGCACCAGGCAAGCAGGCCCCGGCCACTATACATTCTGGGATTATCAGGCTGGAGCATGGAATCGCGGTGACGGAATCCGCATTGACCACTTTCTGCTAAGCCCCGAATGTGCCGACCTGCTGGAGGATTGCCAGATCGACGCCGAAATCCGCGGCTATGAGAAGCCATCCGACCATGTTCCCATCTGGGTGCGCCTGCGCGCCTGACATCCCTTGAAAGGGCGAGCCCATGGATAACCTGCGCGGCAGCGCGCTCATGGTTCTGGCAATGGCCGGATTCGCGCTGGAGGATTACTTTGTAAAGCTTTTGTCGCTCGGGCTGCCCGTGGGGCAGATCCTGATGATGCTGGGTGCTGCCGGCTGTCTTGTCTTCGCCGTCTTTACCAAGATGCAGCGCGGCAGGCTGTTCAGCCGCGTCCTGCTGAGCCGGGCCGTGATCCTGCGGAACGTGGGCGAGATTATCGCAGCCGTCACTTATGTGACTGCGCTGGCTCTGGCGGATCTGTCGACCGTGTCAGCCATCCTTCAGGCAACGCCGCTGGCGGTGACGGTAGGGGCCGCGCTTTTTATGGGAGCTCAGGTGGGATGGCGGCGCTGGTCCGCCATTCTGGCGGGGCTGGTCGGGGTGCTGATGATCGTGCGGCCCGGGATGGAGGCATTCGACGCCTCCTCGATCTTCGCCATAATCTCGGTCATCGGCCTTGCCATCCGTGATCTGGCGACCCGCGCCATTCCGGCCAGCGTTTCTTCGATGCAGCTGTCCTGTTATGCCTTCGGCACGATGGTGCCGACAGGCGCGGTGATGCTGATGTTTCACGGCGAGGTCAGCACCCCTGCGCCACTGGCATGGGCCTACCTCTTTGGCGCGATGGTGTTCGGCGTCATGGGGTATTACTTCATCGTTGGCGCAATGCGCATTGGCGAGGTCGCGGCCGTCACCCCGTTCCGCTATGCGCGTCTGATATTCGCGCTGATCCTGGGCATGAGCCTGCTCGGCGAGCGGCCGGATGCGTGGACGCTGATCGGCGCTGCGGTCATCATTGCCTCGGGGCTCTACACTTTGGTCCGGGAGCAGCGCCTCGCGCGAGCGGACCGCCGTGCCCGATTGGCTGCCTCATCGTGACGGTAGTATTTCCATCCAAAGCGGCGCTAGGATAAGGCAGAAGCAATGCAATTTATCAAAAGGGCCTTCGTATGAGCAGCATCATCGACATCCACGCGCGTGAAATACTGGACAGTCGGGGTAATCCGACAGTTGAGGTTGACGTCACTCTGGAAGACGGCACCATGGGCCGGGCTGCGGTGCCTTCCGGCGCCTCCACGGGCGCGCATGAGGCGGTGGAGCGGCGCGATGGCGACAAGGCCCGCTACCTCGGCAAAGGCGTGCTGGACGCGGTCGAGGCGGTGAATGGTGAGATTGCGGACGCGCTGGAAGGGTTTGACGCAACTGAACAGGTCGCGCTGGACATGGCGATGATCGAAATGGACGGCACCAATAACAAGTCGCGCCTTGGGGCCAACGCCATCCTCGGCGTGTCGCTGGCGGCGGCCAAGGCGGCGGCTGATTACACCGGCCAGCCGCTCTATCGCTATGTGGGTGGCACCTCCGCACGCATTCTTCCGGTGCCGATGATGAATATCATCAACGGGGGCGAACATGCCGATAACCCGATCGACATTCAGGAATTCATGATCATGCCGGTCGCGGCGGAAAACATCCGCGAGGCGGTCCGCATGGGGGCTGAGGTGTTCCACACGCTGAAGGCCGAATTATCGGCAGCAGGGCTCAGCACCGGCATCGGCGACGAGGGCGGATTTGCCCCCAACATTGCCAGCACGCGCGAGGCACTGGACCTGATCCTGAAGAGCATCCAGAAGGCCGGCTACAGACCCGGCGAGGATATTCATCTGGCACTGGATTGCGCTGCCACGGAGTATTTCAAGGACGGCAAATATGAAATGCGCGGCGAAGGAAAATCGCTGAACCCTGCCCAGAAGGTAGATTACCTTGCGGCGCTGGCCGCCGATTACCCGATCATCTCGATCGAAGACGGCATGGCCGAGGATGACTGGGACGGATGGCAAGCGCTGACCGACACGCTCGGCGGCAACGTGCAGCTGGTGGGGGACGATCTTTTCGTGACCAACCCTCAGCGTCTGGCCGAAGGTATCGAGCGCGGCTGCGCAAATTCGATGCTTGTCAAGGTCAACCAGATCGGCACGCTGACCGAAACGCTGCGCGCTGTCGATATGGCGCACCGCGCAGGCTATACCAACGTGATGTCGCACCGCTCGGGCGAGACAGAGGATTCCACCATCGCGGACCTTGCCGTGGCCACCAACTGCGGGCAGATCAAGACAGGGTCGCTGGCGCGGTCGGACCGGCTGGCGAAATATAACCAGTTGATCCGGATCGAGGAAATGCTTGACGAGACGGCGGAATATGCCGGGCGCAGCATCTTGCGGAATACGGCTGCGCGATAGGCGCAACGCGCAAAAAGGCGCGGCGAATATGCCGCGCCTTCAGAAGAACGCTCAGATAACCTTGCGGTCAAACCACCCACTGGTCAAATCGCAGGACTCGCCCAATTACGGGCACGGCGCCTCGTAATATGTGCCGTCGCCCCGCGCATATGCGCAAACGGTGCGATTGGTATTCTGCGCCACCATTGTGCCTGCTGCCGCGCCGCCAAGGGCCGAAATCAGACGCCAGTTGCTGTTCATGCCCAACGCTTCGGCGGTAACCAAACCGGCCGCTGCGCCGCCTGTTGCACCGGCCACAGTGCGCTGCTGTGACGTCATGTTATCGCACGCGCCCAGACCCAGCATTGCAGTACACGCAATCGCGGTTATCCAATTCTTCATGGTAGTCTCCTAAGTCGCTATTTTTCTCATTCAAAAACGCAGGCGCCAAAGCGCAGTGGGGCTTCAAAACCCACCTGTCCCAACGTCCAATGACGCAAACGCATGCAGTGGAAATCGGTTCCCGAAAAATGCAAATATTCTGCAAGATGACCAAAATCCTAGTTTTCTACTTCAGGATCTCCAGACTACGACACTGTGTGATCAAGACGCGGGCCCCTCGCGATGCGCCTGAACGAATTTTACCAGTTGCCTTGTGGACCCGTCCTTGGCGTCCACCGGCACGCTTCCTTTCAGAATAGGGGCAATCGCGTTGGCCAATTCCTTGCCCAGTTCGACCCCCCATTGATCGAATGAATTGATGCCCAGCACTACCCCTTCCACAAACACCCGATGTTCATATAGAGCGATGATCTGGCCCAGTCGGTAAGGCGTCAGAAGATCATAGATCAGGGTCGTGGACGGGCGCCCGCCCGGAAAAACCCTGTGTCGCGCCTGACGCTCCAACTCGGGGCCGGAAAAACCCTTCTCCTGCATCAGGACCCGCGCGGTATCAAGATCGCGCCCCTGCATCAGTGCCTCGGATTGCGCCAGACAATTGGCCACCAGCAAGGTATGGTGATGCGCCAGTTGCGGCTCGTGACCGCGCGCCGCCACCAGAAATTCGCAGGGGACAATGGCGGTTCCCTGATGGATAAGCTGATAGAAGGCATGCTGCCCATTGGTGCCCGGCTCGCCCCAGACGACAGGCCCCGAAGGGTGGCTGAGGCGATGCCCGTCCATCGCCACGCTCTTGCCGTTCGACTCCATTTCGAGCTGTTGCAGATAGGCCGGAAGACGGCCAAGCCGCTGATCATAGGGGAGTACGGCGCGGGTCGCATAACCGCAGGCATGTGTGTGCCAGAGCCCGACCAGCGCCAGCATGACCGGCATGTTCCGTCCTGCCCCGGCAGTGCGGAAATGAACGTCCATCGCCTCGGCTCCGAGCAGGAAATCGGTAAAGGCCTCGGCTCCGATGGCAATCATCAGCGAGAGGCCGACCGGCCCCCAGATGGAATAGCGCCCGCCGACCCAATCCTCGAAGCCAAAGACGCGGGTGGCGTCAATGCCCCATTCCGCCGCCTTTTCGGCCGCCGAGGACAGCGCAACAAACTGCGCCCCCGGATTATCAACGCCGGCGGCCATCCATTTCCGTGCGGTGGCCGCGTTGGTCATCGTCTCGGTCGTGGTAAAGGTCTTGGACGCGACCAGTATCAGCGTACGCGCCGGATCCAGCCGCGCCAGCGTATCGGATATGTCTGCGCCATCCACGTTGGACACGAAATGGCAGCGCGGCCCGTCCGCGTAGGGAGACAGCGCGCGCACAGCCATGTCGGGGCCCAGATGCGATCCACCGATGCCGATATTGACCACATCGGTGAAAGAGCCGCCTGCCCCGTGATATGCGCCGCTGCGCACCATCCCTGCAAAGGATTTCATCCGCGCCAATGTCCGCAGCACGCCCGGCATGACATCGGCGCCATCCACGACGACCGGCCCTCCGGACAGGTTCCGCAGCGCGGTATGCAGCACGGCGCGGTCTTCCGTCTGGTTGATGGGCGCGCCGGTGAACATAGCCTCCCGCCGCTCGGGCACGCCACACTGATCAACAAGTGCGACCAGCGCCGAGCGGGCATTCGAGTCAATCGCCGTCTTGGAGTAATCCAGAAAAAGCCCGTCCGCCTCGACCGAGAAGTCGGCAGCGCGTCCGGCGCCAAAGAGGGACGCGATGCCCCGTCCGCGGGACTTTTCGGCCAGCACCTTCAGATCACGCCACATCTCAGGGCGCCCAATGCACGGTGGCATCGTCCAGAAGGGCGGCGACGGGTGCAATCAGCGCATCCTTTCCCTTTGCGCGCTCCAATGCGTCGCGCTTGGCATCGCCGGTGATGACGATATGCAGGTGCATGGCGTTTTTCAGCACATGCGCGGCCAGCGTCACGCGTGGCTCCGGCTCGCTTTCGATCCGCACCGGCAGCACGAGGGGAGCATCATGCGCCAGAGCGTCCTTCAGCCCCGGCGCGTTCGGAAAGAGGGACGCGGTATGCATATCGGCTCCCATCCCCAGCAGGGCCACATCGATGGGCAGGCGGGGCGCAAGGTCATCGGCCAGCCTCGGCGCCGCTTCCTCGGGCGAGAGGTCTTCGACATACAGCGGCAGCAATGTCGCCCCGGCGGCGCGCTCGCAGATCAGATGCCGGGCGATCATGCCCGCGTTCGACCGGATATGCGCCTGCGGTCTCCAGCGCTCGTCGCTTGGCAGGATATCGACCCGGTTCCACTCCAGCCGGGCACCGCATAATGTGTCGAACACCGCGGCCGGCGTCGTGCCCCCCGGAACGACCAGCAGCGCGCGGTCGCGCTGCCGAAGGGCGATGTTCAACTGCGCCGAGATCGCATCAGCCAGTCCCATCGCCATGAATTCAGCATCGGGGTATTCCTGCAAGTTCATGGTCGTATCTCCCGCCAGCGGCGCCCGTCACGATGAATGAGGGCCAGCGCATCATCTGGACCGGAACTGCCGGTACTGTAAAGCGCTGGCTGCGTGCCGGCCACATCCCACCGCTCGATGATCGGATCGACCCACGCCCAGGCTGCCTCGACCTCGTCGCCGCGCATGAAAAGCGTCTGATCGCCCCGGATGACATCCATGATCAGTCGTTCATAGGCGTCGGGAACGTATTCTGACTGCGGTCCCAAAGCCTCGGAGAATGTCATGTCCAGCGGCACGTCCACAAGACGCATGCCGCCCGGTCCCGGCTCCTTGATGGTGACGCCCATCTCGATCCCTTCATTGGGTTGCAGGCGAATGGTGAGAATATTGCGGTGCCGCCCCGAATCGGAGCCGAAAATCGAATGCGGGGCGTCCTTGAAGACAACGGCGATTTCGCTGGCCCGCGCACGCAGCCTTTTGCCGGTTCGCAGATAAAAAGGCGTTCCCGCCCAGCGCCAGTTGCTGATCCGCGCCTTCAGCGCAACAAAACTTTCGGTGGTGGTATCGCGATTCTCGACCTCATTGCGGTAGCCGGGCAGCGTATCTGTCCCCTCATACTGGCCACGCACAACGCCTTCGGGTTCGACAGGGTCCAGCGCACGGATCACCTTCAACTTTTCGTCGCGAACCGAATCGGGATCGTATTTTGCAGGCGGCTCCATCGCGGTCAGGCACAGAAGCTGCATGATGTGGTTCTGCACCATGTCCCGCATGGCACCCGACTTGTCATAATAGCCGCCGCGCGTGCCGACGCCGCCCGATTCGGCCACGGTGATCTGGATGTGATCGACATATTGGCTGTTCCAGAGCGGCTCGAACAACGTGTTGGCAAAGCGGATCGCCATCAGGTTCTGGACCGTTTCCTTGCCCAGATAATGATCGATGCGGTAAATCTGCGTCTCGTCGAAGTGCTGGGCCAGCACCGCGTTCAGCTTCTGCGCGGAACTGCGATCGCGGCCAAAGGGCTTTTCCACCACGATCCGGCAGCGGGGCGAAGCCAGCCCATGATCGTAGAGCCGCGTCGCCAGCGGACCGAAGAGCGAGGGCCCGACGGAAAAATAGAACGCGCGGATCCGGTCCCCATCATCCAGCCTGCCGACCAGATCATCCCACCCGTCATCACCATTGGCATCCAGCGCGACATAGTCGAGCTGTTCCAGAAAAGCTGACAGATGCGCCTCCATCTCGACAGGGTCGCCGCCAAATTCGCTAATCGCATCGCGCGTGAATGCGCGATAGGCGGCGCCATCCATCTCACCGCGCGCCGCCCCGATCACCCGCGCGCCACCGTCCATCTGGCCCGCGCAAAAGCGGCGAAACAACGCCGGAAGAATCTTGCGCCGCGCCAGATCGCCGGTGCCGCCAAACACCACCAGATCGAACGGCTGGACGGGAATGACGCGCGATACCATAGACTTTCTCCTTGCGATCCACGCAGTTTAACAGGCCATGCCACGTTCACAACTATGTCAGACATGGCGGGCTCGCTTTCCTCCGTATTCGCCCCACGTTATTCAGTTCCTCGGAGAATATGGCAGGAAAAGAATGAAAGACAGCGCCGCCGCGAATATGGGCAAGTTTCAGGATCGGCACGTCACTGCCGGCGGCGCGCCGCGCGCGCAAGTGGCGCTGACGCAGCCTCAGACATTGTGGTTCAATACCGGCACGCTGTGCAATATTGAATGCGTCAATTGCTATATTGCCTCCTCGCCCTCCAATGACGCCCTGGTCTACATCACCCAGACGGAGGTCAGCGATTATCTGGATCAGATTGCCGAACGGCGCTGGCCGGTGAGCGAGATCGCCTTTACCGGTGGTGAGCCGTTCATGAACCCCCAGATGATTGGCATGGCCCGTGCCGCCCTGTTGCGCGGTTATAAACTGTTGATCCTGACCAATGCGATGCGCCCCATGATGCGGCCGAAGATGCAGGATGGGCTGCGCCAGCTTGAGCGTGATTTTCCCGGCAGGATGACGCTGCGTATATCGCTCGATCACTGGTCGGAAGCGCTGCACGATATCGAACGTGGCAGTGGCGCGTATTCCACCACGATCAAGGGGATGCAGTGGCTGCGCGATACTGGCATCGCGATGGCGGTCGCGGGCCGCACCGTCTGGGGCGAGAGTGAGGCAGAGGGCCGCGCAGGATATGCCGCGCTGTTTGCGCGGCACAGGTTTGACATTGATGCGATGGATCCGGGCGCCACGGTGCTGTTTCCGGAAATGGACGACACGGTAGAGGTGCCTGAAATCACCACTGCCTGCTGGGATATTCTGGGCAAGTCCCCCGGCGACGTCATGTGCGCCTCCTCGCGCATGGTGGTCAAGCGCAAGGGTGCAGACCGCCCCGCCGTTCTGGCCTGCACCCTTCTGCCTTATGCGCCCGAATTCGAGCTGGGCCATACCCTCGCCGATGCCGAACGCGCCGTTTCGCTGAACCATCCCCACTGCGCCAAGTTTTGCGTGCTGGGCGGGGCGACCTGCTCGGCCTGAACCGAGCAGAAACCAGCCCCCGGCCTGATTATTCGGAGGTCAGTTCGTTCAGGAATTTCTCAAAGGATGTCCAACTCTCCTCATCGGCCCGCGCATCATAGGTGTCGGAGCCGATGACCGAAAAACCGTGCGGCGCGCCGGAATATATCTCGACCGTATAGGTGTTGCCTGCGTCTTCCAGCCGGGATGTGAAATCTGCCACATCCTCCAGCGAGATCGACGTGTCCGCGCCGCCGTGCATCACAAGCAGCGGTGGTTCCTCACCGGTCCAGGTTTCTCCTTCCGGCGTGTCCAGCCCGCCATGGAACGTCGCGTAACCCAGCGCCTCCGATCCCATATCGCTGCGCGCCATCTCGAGGGCCGTCGCTCCGCCAAAACAGTAGCCCATCACGACCATGTTCTTGGCTTTCGAGTGCTCGCGTGCCTGCTCTACGCCCGCTTTTATCAAGGTGCGCATACGTTCGCGGTCATCATAAAGCGCGCCGGTCGCGGCAAGGCGGTGGTCCAGTGTTTCCACGGGCGTGTCCTGCCCGAACATATCAAGCGCGAAAGCGTCAAAACCCATTTCGGCCAGCATATCGGCGCGCTTGCGTTCGTAATCCGTCAGGCCGTCCCAGTCATGCACGATGAGAACCAGTCCGCGCGGCTCCTTGGCTGCGGCCCAATAGCCTGTCATATCCTCGTCGCCCACCTTGTAGGACACATCCTCTGCCAGCGCAGGCGCGGCCATCAGGGCGGTGGCAATCAGGGTGGAATAGGTGATCTTCATTCTTTCGTCTCCTTCTGCAACGTTCAGGGGGCCCGGGTCGACGCAAAGACGCCTCGGCCCCTTCCGGTAACCGCCTGCCACGATGACAGCAGAAGAGCCGCATGGCCAGAAGGGACGCTGATTAAACTGTCTCTCTGCGCCGGACAAAGCCCTGTGCTGCCAACCACCCCACCAGCCAGCCGCCCAGATGGGCCTGCCACGCAAGTCCCCCACCCAAGATAAACATAAGGCCGATATTGGCCGCGACGAGCCCGAGGACAGCGACAATGATCGGCTGCACCGAAAGCCCGGAGCGCCGCCGCGCGCTGTAATCGGTCCCCTGCCACAATCCGATCAGGCCAAAAACAGCGCCGGACGCGCCGATCATCGGAGCGTCGCTGGGCGCGAGCAGGCCGAAGGTGGCGGCCCCGCCGACGGCCGCGAGAAAAAGCACCAGCAGGGTTCTGCGCGCCCCGAAATGGGAACATACATGTTTTCCCAGCGATAACAGAACGACGCTGTTCATCGCCAGATGCAGCATCCCGCCATGCAGGAAGGCGTATGTCAAGAACATCAGCACGGTCTGTCCCGGATAGATCGGTTGCGCCGCACCCCAAAGAAGCGGCTGCCAGAATGCCCCCAGCGCAAAGGCGGGCCACCTGAGGTCTTGCGTGCCGAAAATGCCATAAGATGAAAGGGTCAGGACCAACTCGATCAGCGCCATGATGCCGACCAGCCACCACAGGAATGCAGGCGCGCCGGGTTGTGGTGCTGAGCGCAGTCGCCTGTGCGTTGAGGAGGTGGAGTTCATGTCCGGACACTGCCTGATTTGAAGTGACCCCCGGCCAGGGGGCCGGGGCTGGATCGCACCGCGCGCGATGCTCGGGATGAATGCGCGCATGATTGGAGGCTTGGCAGCCGCTTCGCAACCTGTTTCTGGGCAGATAAAGACGGGCCTCCCCAGAAAATTACCGCCACTGCCGAGCTGAGCATCCAGGGCCACCTGCCCCTTTCAGCCCCGCAGGATTCTGCTGTGTTTGTTGATTTCCGTCTTCAACCCGCCAAAAGTGCCGATGCCGCGCCCTTCGCATATTTGCAGCATCGCGACAAATACCTGCGCGGTCGCCATTGCATCGCCGATCGCCATATGCCGCAGGGGATGTCTATTTCAAGACGTTCGCAGATTGCGTCCAATGTGTGGGTGGCGGATCCGCCAAACACCACGGCCGGCAACAGGACCGTGTCGATGGCAGGTTCGTTAAAAATGTTACCCGACCTGACCTGACTGCTTCCTTCTTCAGAAAGGCGATATCAAAAGCGGCGTTATGCGCAGCCTTCTGGGAATTTCATGGGATTGCAAGCAGACATCGCCAAAGCATGGCGCGCCCGCCACCATTGCATTGTCGATTCCGTGGACAGCAATCGAGCTTTTTGGAATGGGCCCGCCGGGATTGACCAGAGTGTCGGAAACCTCGCCAGGGACAATCCGGGAATTGACGATGCGGACCGCCCCCAGTTGCACCACTTCGTCTGATGCGGGGTTCAGGCCCGTCGTTTCGCTGTCGAATACGTTACAGACCAGATCCCGCGGCGGTATATCACGCAGGGTGGCCGAGCGTGTTGAGCCCAGCAGGTCAAAATCACAGGTCAGCGGCCGCGCCGCCGAGGATTTCATTTCAGCGGCTCCACCATCAGGGTAGACCCCGATCCCGCGCCGAACCCCGGAATGTGACCTGAATAAATTCTGCCGCAATGGCTTGTTAAGTAATCCTCTGGCGCGAGCTGTCCCGGACATCCATCGGATCCAGAGCAGCCAGAATGGAGCCATTTTTCCAGATAATCGAAGACCGATGCTTTCAGCCGCGCCACGCCGACTCTCTCAATGAAGGCCGCAGCCTGCCCATCGTAAAGGACGATCTGATGATTGGCCGTGGCCAGAATGGTCGCGGTGGGAATATCGGACAGGATTTCGACAAGCTGGCCACGCTGGGTTTCCAACGTCGCGATGCGCCTGTCGCCTTTCTTTGAGCGAGTCCGCGTCACCTCGTCCAGAACCGCGCCCAGCGCAGATGCGGTCGGGGCCAGATCTTGAGGTATTGTGCATGGGTCAAATCGATCGGATTGCCGAGCTTGACATGCGCGCGCACCCGCAGGCTGGCCGCAATGGCCTCAACAGATTTGCTGCCGTTTTTGCCGAACAAGACCCAGATGAATACGATCAGCCCCAAGATCCCAAAACCGCCGAGCAGACCCACCGTTAAAATGCAGGCGGCGCACCCGGATCGGCCAGCTATGTAAAACCCATCCAGAGGGCAAAAAAAGAGATGCTCAGGCTGCCCAGCGTAGCGAGGCAAAAGAGGAATATCGTTATGCGCAGGCTGCGCTTCATCATCTCAGATTTTTGCGCAGGCAGCCTTGAACAGCGGTGCGCCCGGCTTCATCTGTTGCCAGTCAGTTTTCAGAACTTCGCCATCTGGACCGAAATCTGCGGCCATCGGCCAGATGGGATCGGACATGGGCGGCACAATCGAACAGGATCGGAATCATCACATTGGGTAAAACACCAGATTGCCGATACGCTGATCGGGATGCGCCTCATTTTTAAGCATGCTTGCCTGATCGACGGCAGTAAGACTGCTAACAAAAGGTCTCACATAGGTCCAGGGACGGTGGAGTTGCTTTTCTTCGACCGTCTGCGCCACGGCAAAGGCACCGGGCATGTTGGATCGCGTGCGGGAGAACCCGCTATAGAGCACCTCGAAAAATTG
>JAUNVT010000210.1 GCA_030540655.1 Rhodobacterales bacterium | reverse complement strand
TTTTCAGACATGGCCTTATATTTCGACAATCAGCCGATAAACCTGCGTGCCACGTCGCCCGAAAGGTAGCTGAGGCGGCCGGCTGCCATGGTCGCCGCCAGGCGGCGGCTGGCGCTGTCCAGTATGATCAGGTCGGCGCGCTGCCCCGGAGCCAGATCGCCCCGATCCTCAAGGCCCAGAACCTGCGCCGGTCCCTTGGAGACCAGATGCCACGCCGCCCCCGGATCGCGCAGCCCTGCATCCGCGATCAGCCAAGCCGCGCGCCGGAGCGACGGATAATGATAATCCGACGCCAGTGCGTGAACACATCCGATCACCGTCATGTCCAGCGCGCTGACATTGCCGTTATGTGAGCCGCCGCGCACCACGTTGGGCGCTCCCATGACTACAAGATCGCCTGCCGCATGCGCCGCCTCGGCCGCGTCCAGCGTTTCGGGAAATTCCGATATCGTCACTCCCATCCTGCGCCACCCGGCGCGCGCCTCTGGTGTGCGGTCATCATGGCTGCCCATGCGCACGCCTGCCGCCGCCAGATCCGCCGTCAGCCGCGCCAGCGCCTGCGGAACACGGTCCATTCCCGCATGCAGCGCTTGCATGGCCTCAAGGTGGCGTTCAGGGTTGCGACCGATACGCAGCGCCTGCCCCGTCAGCCGGGGCGGTCTCTTGCCCGCAGCCAGCGCCGCATGTGGCAGATGATCGTTGAAAACAACATGTCCGATCCCGTGCTGCGCGACAAAGGCCGCGACCGTGTCATAATCGTCCACCATCGGCACCTCGAACCGAAGCTGGACATGCAGATCCGTCACCACGGTGCCGCGGATCTGCGCCAACCCCTCCAGCACGGCTGCGGCAAATTCAGGGCTGCGCATGCCGCCTTCCCAGCTATAGAACTGCGCCAGAACGGCAGTGGTGATGCCGTTCGCCGCCAGTTCCGCCTCGGCGCTAACAAGGCCGGCAGCAATATCCTTCATCGCGCCGCGCCGGGGCGCCAAATGCCGCTCGAATCCGTCGCCATGCACATCGACGATGCCGGGCAGCACCGTATATCCCGTCAGATCCACGGCGCGGCCCGCGCCACTCTCAATGATACGGCCATCCGAAATAGACAGGGGCGCGCGGGACAGGCCGCCGGGATGCAGCACATCGGCGCCGCGCAGTTCCAGCGACAGGCTCACTTCCCGCCCCAGCCGAACAGATCGCCGATGGACATGTCATGATCGAACGTACCGGTTTTGATGAAATGCTGGACCTGCGCGATGACCAGCGGATTGTTCATCATGAATGTATGCGTGACGGGCAGTTCGATAAAATCAGCCATTCCATCGATCCGGGTGGAGGCGACGGAAACCTTGCCATCATCCGGCCCCTCCAGCAGGAGCGAGAAATAGGGGTTCAGCGACCGTGTGCCGGCGATCACCCCCAGTTCAAAATCGACCGGAGGCAATTTTTCGGTAAAGGTGTCCGGACCGGTATCGAGTTGCATTCCCGCAGGGCCATTGATCCATTCGAAAAGCTCGAGCCCGCCGAGCTCGTCCACCACCTGGCTGCCGTGATTGGGCGGGCCAAGCATCACGACCCGGCCCAACCGTTCGGGCCGGTGCGCGGGCAGCCAGGCGCGCAACAGGATGCCGCCCATCGAATGCGTGACGAAATGCACCTTCTTGTCGCCGCAAGCCTTGACCGCGTCTGGCAGAACCTCGTCCGCCAGCACGGCAATACGGGCCTTGGTCGATGGGTAGGACGGGATGACCACCTGCATGCCCGTTGCCTGCAACACTTCGCCCATAACCAAAAAGGACGCATTGCTGCGCGCCAGCCCATGCAGCAGGATGACGCAGTCCGCCGATGCCGGAGAGGGCAGCGCAAGCGCCGCTATGAAAGCCCATGTTTTCATCCTCGTTCAGATATGCGCAAACTGGCGGCGCGAAAACCCCTCACAGCTTGTGTCAAAGGTAAACCCATGCCTATCCGCATCGCCGCCCGCGCCGTTCTGGTTCATCAGGAGCGCCTGCTCCTCGTCAACGCGTGGCCCGGCCCGAGCAGCATCCTTTGGTGCGCCCCCGGTGGCGGCGCACATATGCATGAAAGCCTGCCCACCGGATTGGCGCGCGAGGTGTATGAGGAAACCGGGCTGAGCATTGCTGTTGGCGCTCCCTGTCTGGTGAATGAATTTCACTCTGCGTTCCGGGATTTCCATCAGGTGGAGGTGTTCTTTCGCTGTACCCTGAAAGGCGGCACGCTGGAGCCGGGCTGGCGCGACCCCGAAGGCATTGTCACCCGGCGCCGCTGGTTTTCCCGCAGGGAGCTGGACGGCCTCCCGCTCAAGCCGGACAGTCTGCCGGAAATAGCCTTTTGCGGCGGGATCGCTTATGATCCTCTTGAAGAAATTGTCGAGGCAGAGGCATGAATAAAGCGTTCACCAAAGAAGACGATGGCAGCACCACGCCCCAGCGGCTGGACGATCTGCCAATCTCGGCTCACCCGAACCATGTCACGCCGCAGGGGCTGGCGCAGCTGCACGTCCGCGGGGCTGCCCTCGAGGCTGATATTACCCGGCTGCGTGCAGCACCCGACGATCCTGAAACACTCTACCCTCTCGCCGTGGCCGAGCGCGACCTGCGTTACGTCAGCGCCCGGATCAGTTCGGCCATTCTGATCCAGCCGCCAGAGGAGGAGTATCCATCCGTGCAATTCGGCGCCGCCGTCGATGTGCTGGACGAGAATGGCCGCCCCTCCACATATGTCATCGTGGGCGAGGACGAGGCCGATCCGGCGCGGGGCCTGATCGCCGCCCCCTCCCCGCTTGCGCGCGCGCTTCTGGAATCCGAGCCCGGCGACATCGTCGAATGGCCCCGCCCCAGCGGGACACTGGAGCTCGAGATCATAGCGATCAGGAAACGGGAGGTCGAGGCGGAGTGATCTGAAGGCCGCTCCAGCCTTGCCTGGTCGTTACAATTACGTTGCTGACTGAGAACAGTCTCTTTCGGCGGGCGGAACATTGCACAGAAAAGAGGGCCGCCTGAACGGCGACCCTGATCTGGTAGAGCGGTTTACGGCGCTTGTAACCTCAACAGGCCTCCCGCGCCGCAAGGCCGGGTTTTCGCGGTGCGAAAACCTTACATCATGCCGCCCATGCCGCCCATGTCGGGCATGCCGCCGCCGCCACCTGCGCCTTCCTTGACGGGACGATCGGCAACCATGGCTTCGGTCGTGATCAGCAGGCCCGCGATAGATGCCGCATCCTGAAGCGCGTGACGCACAACTTTGGCCGGGTCGATAACGCCGAACTTGAACATGTCGCCATATTCTTCGGTCTGCGCGTTGAAGCCGAACTTGGCGTCATCCGACTCGCGGATCTTGCCCGCAACGACCGATCCGTCAACGCCGGCATTCTCGGCGATCTGGCGCAGCGGCGATTCAAGAGCCTTGCGCACGATCGAAATGCCGACCGTCTGATCGTTGTTCTCGCCGGACAGACCGTCCAGAATCTTGCCGGCCTGAATAAGGGCAACACCACCGCCAACGACGATACCTTCCTGAACAGCGGCGCGAGTCGCGTTCAGAGCGTCATCGACGCGGTCCTTGCGCTCCTTAACTTCAGTTTCGGTCATGCCACCGACACGGATCACGGCAACACCGCCGGCCAGCTTGGCCACGCGCTCCTGCAGTTTTTCCTTGTCGTAATCGCTGGTGGTCTCTTCGATCTGGTTACGGATCTGGCCGACACGCGCTTCGATCTCGGACTTTTCGCCTGCGCCATCAACGATGGTCGTGGTGTCCTTGGTGATCGAAACTTTCTTGGCCGATCCCAGCATGTCCATCGTGACCGATTCCAGCTTCATGCCCAGATCTTCCGAAATGACCTGACCGCCGGTGAGGATCGCGATGTCCTGCAGCATCGCCTTGCGGCGATCGCCGAAACCGGGCGCCTTGACAGCCGCGATCTTCAGACCGCCACGCAGCTTGTTGACGACCAGTGTGGCCAGCGCCTCACCCTCGACATCCTCTGCAACAATCAGCAGCGGCTTCTGGCTCTGAATGACCTGCTCGAGCAGCGGAACCATCGGCTGAAGGCTCGACAGTTTCTTCTCGTGCAGCAGGATGATGCAATCCTCAAGATCCGCAACCATCTTGTCGCTGTTGGTCACGAAATAGGGGCTGAGGTAGCCGCGGTCGAACTGCATGCCTTCGACAACGTCTGTCTCGGTCTCAAGGCCCTTGTTTTCTTCGACGGTGATGACACCCTCGTTGCCGACCTTCTGCATCGCATCCGCGATCTGCTGGCCGAT
>JAUNVT010000209.1 GCA_030540655.1 Rhodobacterales bacterium | reverse complement strand
GCCTGCGCGTCTCGGATGTGGCCACCCCGGCGGGGCTGCGCGAGATCGTCGAAATCCGCCAGAAGAAAACCGCGGCGCGGAACTCGCGCCCGGTGCAGGCGCGGTTGTCGGCGGGGACGCGCGACAGCCTGCGCGCCTATCTCGCCGCCTCCGAGACGCCGCTCCATGGCTGGCTGTTCACCGGGCAGGGAGCACGGTGGTCCCACACCCATCTGAGCGAAAGCCAGCTCTGGCGGTTGTTCAAGTCCTGGCTGGAAAAGGCCCGCCTCGATCCCGGCCTCTATGGCCTGCATTCGCTGCGCCGGACCTTCCCGACCCATATCTATCAGCAGACCGGCAACCTGCGCGCAGCCCAGCTGCTGCTCGGCCACGCCAGTATCGAAAGCACCAAGGAGTATATCGGCACCGAACAGGCCGAGGCCCTCGACATCGCCCGCAAGTATCATCTCTGAAGCCCATGCAGACCTATCTTGAAAAGCGCGATGCGTCCAAAAACCAAGCCCGGTTCTACCGCATGGTGGTGCTGCCCAACCTGTTTGGCGAATGGACGCTCTATCGGGAATGGGGGCGGATCGGACAGGGTGGTCACGTCCGCATGGACTGGTTCGCGGACGAGGATCAGGCGGTCGCGGCCCTCATCAGGCTGGAAGCCGCAAAGCGTCAGCGCGGCTATTGGGTGCAGCCGCAGCAATTGGCGATGTTCGGGTGATGGCATTGAACCAGTGGCTTGTGCATAGGCAGCGCAGAGCCCGGCTCATCGACAGTCTGGTCGATCTCCTGTTGGGAATCGTCCATCGGATGCAAACGCGATCGCGGCGCCGGGTAGTGAGCGCGATTGCCAGAGACATTGAGCGGGTGCATGGCAAGGAGCGGTTGCTGGTCGGTATCGCCGTTGCGGCGACCGACGATTCCGATGGCCGGGTGGTTGATGTGATCTATCCGGTCGCGGGGGCCGCGAAATTGAAGGCCGCGATCTAGGAACATCGGGCCAGGGGAACACTGGACCGGCGCGTTCAGACGGTCATGCGCGGGTCATATACCAGCCATTACCTGCGGATGCTGCCCCGATTGCTGTAGGGGCTTGACTTTCGGTCGAACAATGCCGGTTGGCGGCCGATCCTGGATGCACTCGCGCTGATTGCCCGGCTGGGCCGGGAGGGGCGGCGTTTTGTCCTGTCCGATCTCGCGCCGGAAGGGGCGATCCCGGCCAGGTGGAAAGACATGGTAATCGACGAGGCTGGTCGCCTGAATGTCATCTCCTTTGACGTCTGCGTGTTGGCGCAGCTGCGTGACAGGGTTCGGTCCAAGGAGATCCTTGGGTTGCGGGGGCCGACCGTTACCGCAACTCGGATAAAGATCTTCCTGCCGATTTCGACAGACGGCGCGCCGCCTACTATGCCGATTTGGGGCTGACGCGGGACGCGCAGGCTTTTGTGTCGAGTATGAGTATAGGACTGTTAGTCGTCTCATAAATGCGTTGCTATATGTCAAATGGTAACTGACATATGATTAATGTCAGTCGTCATATGACAATCGCTACATGGCTATTGGTAACTGACAGTCGGCATACACCAATCACCATACGGCAATACCCACATGGAAACCGGCAACTACCAAACGGTAATGACCATGTCGTCAGGCCGGTGCCGCTGGTGAAGTGGTGCAATCAAGGCCGCAGTCTGGTCAGGGTGGCGCAACAAAGCGCAGAAGCGCGCTGTAGAAACGTTAACGCGTACGAGGGCAGTCAAGGGTGCCGAAAATGGCTTACCCGCGCTCCTGCCCCCGTCCGGTGGCCTCTGACGGCACTTCCCTTTCATCCGCCCTGCTATGTTTTCTTCCGCCGAAAAACCATTTCCCTTGGCGGGAAATGGGCTTTGACCTGGCCGGCCAAAGCAAGAAATTAAATTGAACAATGTGAAGCAACATTGTAGGTAGGGGTAGCAGGATATGTCGTCTGTATTACAAATTCGGGTTGAGGCTCCATGACACTCAAATCGTTCGCCTCCAAACACAAGAAAGAAGCCTCCGACATGCTGCTGGAGGGGGCGCCCGCGAAAGCTGTTGCGGCGAAGTTTGGCGTCCATGTGTCCACGATCTACGAACTGCGGAAGGACATGGGCCACGGCCACACCAAGGCGGACCGAGCATCGCATGTCGTGACATTGCGCCTGTCGGACGATGAGTTTCGCGCGCTCAATGCGTTCGTGGCGGATGCAGGATTGCCGTCCCGAACCGCCGCGTTGCGGTCCCTGATCCGGGCAGCGACGGGTTTTCTGGAACTGCGGCGCGAAGAATATCTCGATCTTTCGGAAGCCAGAACCGAGTTGAAGGCGCAAGGTCGCAACCTGAACCAGATCGCATTCGCGCTGAACAAGGCTGCCCTGAAGGGCGAGGCGAGGCTCACAGAGCAAGACAAAGGCTTTCTCGCTGACGTGAAACGCTCCTATGCGGCGCTCGATGCGCGGCTGTCGGCGGCGTTTCGGGAGGTGCGGCAGAAGGGCAGGGCGGCGCTGCATGCCGGTGATCGCCCATGACGGCTTCCAGTTTCTATGATGATATTCTGATCCGTGCCAATCGCGGCATGGGCCGGACGAGTGTGGGAGGTGGCGCCAAGCCGCGCGGGGAACGGGTCTGGAAGAGCCTCACCTCGACTGGCAGCGCGTTCGTGAAACGCATTCCCGGCGCAGGCGTTCAGCACACCAGGCAACTCGCGGGCCAGCTCGCCTACGTCAATGGAAAAGCCAAGGGGGCTTTCGGCTTTGCCACGGGCATTGCCGCCGAGGGTGACGCCTTCGCGCAGGCCGATCTTGAGCAGTTGATGGACGCATGGTCGCAGGACTGGAAGGGCCGTCCCCGCAACGGCCACACGAGCCACATGGTTCTGTCTTTTCCAGACGATGTGTCCAACGCCAACGCCCTCATGATTGCGCGGGAGTGGTGCAAGGAAATGTTCGAGGACGAGGCGCATGTTTCCGATGCGTGGGAATATGTCGCGGCGCTGCATACCGACACGGAAAACCCGCATGTTCATGTCATTCTGAACAATCGCGGCCTTGGCGGCACGTGGTTTTCCATATCATCCGAAGGTGTTTTCACCCCGCAGATGATGCGGGATCGCATGACGGATATTGCCGATGATTACGGCGTCCGTCTGGAAAGCCTGAGCCGCGCCGACCGGGGGCTCTACCGGGAGCCGATCACCAGCGCAGCCGTCCATGCCGCCCGCGAAGGCCGCGTTCTTTCCACCGAGGCCGTGAAAGAAAGCGTCACCGCAGACTGGCGGCGCGCCGACATGCACAGGACGGCTCAGCTCTACTCCACCTTGGCAGATTTTGCCGTGACCATTGGCGCACCGATGATTGCGAACCGTGCGTATATTTCCGCAGCCGCCTTGTTCGCGGGCCAGGAAATCCCGAAAGGACAGATGATGGATATAGAACTGGATGTGACTGCCGACCGCGAGGACATTCGCACGTCGCTCATAGGCTGGGCAGAGCAGAACCGGGAGCAGATCGACGCGCTGCCGCAAGGAGAGCGCACGGAGATCATGGGGAAGATCGACGCGGCGCTGAATATCATCGAAACCGATGTAACGCCAGATCTGACAGCCGACACGATCTGGACCGCCTTCAAGAACACGCCCTCGTCCTATCTCATTCCCGACGCAGACGCTCTGGAAGCCCGCGCCGCCCTTTATGTCGATGAAGCCGACAGCGCGCTGCTGAATGAATTTGTCAACGAGAACGTGCTGGATACCTATCTTGTCACAGGCGAAGTGCCATCGAAGTTTGCCGCCGTCATGCCCGCGGTGGCCGAGGCTTACGAGGAAATGCACAGCCACAGGCTTGAGGAAATCCCGAAGGAGATGAAAGCCTACGTCCGGAAAGCCGCCAGCATGGGGATTGATCCCCTGCAAATGCAGGAGCGGCTTATCAACGCCATTGATGATCCGGTCGAGAATGTAAAAATGGAGCGCGGTGACATTGCGAAGATCGTCGCTGCACGGGGCGTGACAGTGTTTGAAAGCGGGATCGGCAGAGACCGTGAAAGCTCGATCATCAGGCCGGAACAAGCATATGTTACCGCCTATCACAAGGCGGAAGCCGACTATCGCGACCTCCAGCTCGCACTCGGTGACGTCGAAGAAAAGATCATCGCAGACAGCAAGGTGTATGACCGCGACGGCGTCGCGCAGGTTCTTCAGAATATCGCACACACCGCCACCACCACGGGCCACGCCGATCTGGCGGACAGCGCCGTGGGACGGCACGTTCTGACAGCGTTTGTCGCG
>JAUNVT010000022.1:13393-32746 GCA_030540655.1 Rhodobacterales bacterium | reverse complement strand
CCTTGCGGAGGCTGAATCACGCCGAGAGCAAATGATCAATGGGTCCTGACTCTACTATCGAATAACACCAGCGGACGACGTAGCGAATAAGGGCGCCTCGCTGATTGGCGAGATGGACAGCAACGTGTATCACGCGTGGTTATTCCGGGCGCAAAGCGCCGGTAGATTTTTGCCGCGCCGCGGAATGCAGGTGTCATATGCATACCGCCGACACAGATCTTCGGCAGTTGGATTTTGCCGAGCGGTTTAAGACATTAGCGGGTTATTGGAGTTCATCGGGCATCGCGGTCAGCAAACGCAATTACCGCCTGCGATGGCCTGATTGATCAGATCTGCAACGCCTTATGTGCTTGCCGCCCCGGCAGAGACTTGGACAATCCTGCCGTTGTTAAGGATTGCTGTCGTAGAAGCTACACAGCCACATTTTGCTTCGTCGCAGGATGAGGTGTAATCATCTTGCGTCTTCAGCATCACTGCATCGTCCTGAACAAGGCATCGGCGAGTTGTGCACTCGGACGCTCTGGGCCGGCCACTCGCTGCGCCTACCACGACCAACCGCTCTTGCATTTCAAGACAAATGTTTGTCTGGTCCGAAGTATTTAGGAGCATGTTTGTGCAGAAGGCTGTCACTCTGGGCCTCCTGCTTACAGCGCCGCTGATGACAAAGCCGCTGGATTTTATCTTCAACCAGGTTCGTTTGCTGCGCGTCCGCTTTATCGAAGCATTCTTGCATTCGGTCATGTTTTGTGCTGCGCAATCCTGTTGGTCGCTTATTGCAACGACACGAATTTTTGGCGCTGAACCTCACCACAATTCTTTCGTTTTGAGCATTTGCCGGAATTTCCTTCTACGCTTTTTTGTCTGCTCGCTTGTTTCCGCATCCGCTGCGTTTCATTTCACCTATCCCGCTTTGCAATCTTGCGACTATCTGCTCCGCCTCGTTGCAAAATATTCGCTTTACGCGGAGTGATTTTTGCAGGTGATTCGTTGCTTGGCTGCAACGTAAACCTTTGGTTGTGCTGCCGCACCGAAGGAGCCTCTAAGATTGCTATATACACTGCGGACTAATGTTTAAATTACTGAAAAATCAAATCATATTAGGCACTTGCACTTCTCTTAATTTTAAAACAACGACACAGACCCTCCTGCAGCCTATAATCCCGACACCTTACGGAAATTCTTGAACAGTCTGTGTTTCGATCTTTTCTATTTAAAGTAGTGTTATTATTTAATTGGACTTAAAAATGTATTCTCGCGCCGTCATTATCTTTGATCCCAACGAACTTCGCGCCAACAGCTATGCCTGTCTTCTCCTCCCATGGGCCAATACCTCGGAGACCGAATTGCGCGTGGCTTCATGCCTCGACGACATCAAGGATATGTCCGGCCATGGCTCTCTTGCTTGCATCTTTTGTGTCGGAGGACTCTCCCTGAGAGACAAGGTCGTGGCCCGAACCATCACTGATCTGCAAAAGATTTTCACCCACCACCCGCTGATTGTTTTATCGGACCTGTCCGACAGCGATGAAATCGCCTCTGCCATAGACGTCGGGCTGCGTGGTTTCCTTCCGACGACGATGTCCCCGTCCGTGGCGCTCGCCGCGATCCAGTTCATCCTCGCAGGCGGCACCCACTTGCCGCACTCGCTCGAACCGCCCCGGCACACTCCCGCAGCAATTGATGGTCGCGGCCACCAATGCGAGACACAAGCCGACGAACGACCTGAGACGCAGATGAGCGAGGCTGAAGGACATCCGCCTGCAGTCGCCGCTCATCTAGAGGCTGGCGAAGGACTGCTGAAGCAGCGCCATGTGGAGGTGCTTGCCGGTCTCAACAATGGCCATACCAACAAGGTCATCGCCCGGCATCTGGATCTGACTGAAGCCACCATCAAGCTCTACGTCCGGCAATTGATGAAGATCTTTGACGCAAAAAACCGCACTCACCTTGCGCTCAAGGCAGCGGGGCATCCGCAAGTGGAAGCTTTGATATCACCCGACGCACCCACACCCCCACCAGCCACCGTGGCAACACTCCCCGCAGATGTTCCAATCGATTCCGCGCCTGAGGAACCCGAGCGCCGGAGGGCCGACACCCGCGATATCGATCCCTGCCGCGAAGGACGGAGCCAGCCCTTGAATTAGGTGCCGGATTTTCTGGTGACGACACGAAGTACAGATCAGTAAGCCGGGCTTCAACCCGCCGGTTGCAAAAAACTGAATTCGCACGTCACTGGCTGTGTAGCGGTAGGCATAAAGCCGATCTATATGCCCCAACTTTTCCCTTCGCACAGGCGGAAGGTCGTGCAAAGATGATCTGAAGCCGGAACTTTGGCGCTGAGTCCTGACGTTGGACTTATAATCTGGCTCAAGGGTCCAGATATGAAAAAGGAATCCTGTCGCGACGGTAAAAGGGGGGAAATGCAATGTCAAATTCCAATGGAAGCTGCTGTGCGGGTCCGGGCTATGCATCGCCGCAGGACGCCATAAAGGCACCGCGCGAAAAAGTCGTTTACACGATTTGCATTTACACCGGGACCGGGGTGGAGAAACCGGATTATCTGGCTACAATCGACGTTGATGAGGACAGCCCGACCTATAGTCAGGTGATCCATCGCACCGAAACATCCGAAATCGGCGATGAATTGCACCATATGGGGTGGAACGCCTGCTCATCCTGCCATGACGACGGAAGCATGCAGCGCAAGTATCTGATTGTTCCCGGCGTCCGCACCACGAATTTCTATATCATGGATACCGCCACCGACCCGCGCAAGCCTGTGCTTTACAAGACCATTGACGGGGACGAGATCAAGGCCAGGACCAACCTTTCCGCGCCGCATACGGTGCACTGTCTGGGCTCTGAAATCATCGTGTCGATGCTGGGCGATGCCGATGGCAACGGGCCGGGCGGCTTTCTGCATCTGACCAAGGATTTCGAGATTGTCGGCCGCTGGGAAAAGGATCTCGGCGAGATGCAGTATAACTACGACTTCTGGTATCAGCCCCGCCACAACATGATGGTTTCGACCGAATGGGCCTCGCCCAACACTTTCATGCCCGGATTCGATCTGGAGGATGTGGCGCGCGGGAAATACGGCCAGCACATCCATTTCTGGGATTTCAAGAACCGCAAGGTCGAGCAATCAGTCGATCTGGGAGCGGACGGACTTATCCCGCTTGAGGCGCGGTTTCTGCATGACCCCGACAGCACGCATGGATTTGTAGGGGCGGGGCTGGGATCGAACATCTTTCATTTCCACAAGGACAATGGAAAGCTGGAAATCAACAAGGTTGTTGATGTGCCCCCGGTGGATGTCGAAGGGTTTCCGGTACCGATGCCCAGCCTGATCACCGACATCCTCATCTCGATGGATGACAGGTATCTTTATTTCTCGAACTGGCTGCACGGCGATCTGCGCCAGTATGACATTTCGGACCCGGCGAACCCCCGGCTGACCGGGCAGGTCTGGATCGGTGGATTGCTGGGCAAGGCGCCCCATGTCAACGGCCGCAGCGTGGACGGGGCGCCGCAGATGATCCAGCTCTCGCTCGATGGCAAGCGGATGTATGTCACTACCTCGCTGTTCTCGACCTGGGACAACCAGTTCTATCCTTCAATGAAAGACAAGGGCGGCCTTATGGTGCTGGTCGATTGCGACAATGTGAATGGTGGCATGAAGATCCGCGAGGATTTCCTCGTGGATTTCAACGACGAGCCGCATGGGCCGTCCCGCGCCCATGAAACGCGCTATCCGGGTGGCGATTGCTCCTCGGATATCTGGATCTGACACCACGCCATTTTCTTCCGGCCCGGACCGGGGGCCTTGGCACGGAGGCGACATGCGTAAACACCCTGCGTAAACACAAGGTCACCTTCCGCAACCGTGGCGGCCTGTCATTTGACGTTGGTGAGGATGAGGCGATCATCGACGTGGTCGAGGCGGCAGGCTATGTTCTGCCCATTGCCTGCCGGTATGGCGGCTGCATCACCTGCGCCGCCCGGATGATTTCGGGTTCCGTCCGCCAACCCAAAGGCACCGCCCTGAACAAGCGCCAATCGGCCGAAGGCTATGTTCTGCTATGCGTCGCGCGCCCGAACGAGGATTGCGTTTTTGACGTCGGCGTTGAGAGCCACGACAAGCTGTATGAGAATCCGTTTGCCAGCGCCAGCGCCGCGCAGCAGCTTGCAAGGGTGCAGGCGAGCGGCAAAGCAGGCGGGGTCAGCTGAGCGCCTGAAATTCAACGCGCCTGTTTTCATCGGCGCGGCCGTTTTCGGGATTGGCAGGAAAGCGTTCGCCCATTCCGATCGTCTCGAGCCGCGATGGCGCGATGCCGCAACCGTCAATCAGGTGCCGCGCCACTTCCTGGGCGCGCAGCCTGGACAGATGTTCATTATATTCGGCGGGGCCTGCGGTATCGGTGTGGCCCACGATACGGACCAGATTGATGTCGCTGTGTTGCAGCACCTGGCACATCTTGTCCAGCTTGGGCTTCTCGGCCTCCGAAAGGGCCGCGGAATCGAATGCGAATGTAATGCGCAGGTTCACCTGCAATTCAGGGTCAAGCTGGCCAAAGACAACCGGCGTGACTGCCAATGGCTTGTTCGGGTCGCTCTCGGGGGGGCTGGCCCCGGTAGTTACTGTCGCGGCCCCGGGATCGGCTGCCCCGGCGGTATCGACCGTGATCAGCTTCAAACCCCGCGCCTGACCCAGCTCGCTCGATTTTGCCTCGCCGAAGGCCTCCTTCTGACGCTCGAACAGCCGCGTCAGATCCTCGACCGAAAGATCCTCCTGGGCAGTGACGGCGGCAGCGCAGAGAAGGCTCAAGCCGACAAAGGCGCTTGCCACGGCGAATCGCGCGACGGTTCCGGGTGTCAAAAAGGATTTTGCTGTGTCCATGACTTAGGGTATCATCAATGCAAGTCAAAAGCAGCAATTTCAACGTGTCGGGACAATGAATTTTGCGGCAGGGGCGTTTCGGGGGCCACTTCCGGAGGCCGGGCCAGAAGTTGACGAGCGCGCGCTCCTTTTGTTGAAAAGGTTCAGTCCCGGCACGCGAGAAAGGCGGTCCCCGACGTGCCTTCACCCATTACCCGCGTCCCGCCCATGCTGCCGGGTAAGGTACTCCGGTTTTTCGGCGCCGGCCTGACCCACAAGGGGCTGGTGCGCGAGCGTAACGAGGATGCCATTCTTACCGATCCGTCCGGCGCGCTCTGGGCGGTCGCGGATGGCATGGGCGGCTATGGTCAGGGCGATGTCGCCTCTGACATCGTGATAGAAAGACTGAGCCAGATCAAGGAGGACAGCCCCGCGCCGCACGCCCTGCGCGCTCAGTTGCAGGCCGCAAATGCGGATATTCTGGCGCGCACCCGGACCGGCGGACAGATGGGCGCGACGGTGGTGGCGCTGCTGGCCCAGAACGCCGCCGCGACCGCCGCCTGGGTCGGAGATTGTCGGGCCTACCTTCTGCGCGGCTCCGCGCTGCGCTTGCTGACGCGTGACCACACCGTGGTGCAGGACATGGTCGATCAGGGCCTGCTGGGAGACGCGGCACGCGACACCCACCCCGAACGCCATATCGTCACCCGCGCCATCGGGGCTGAGCCCGAGGTCGAGATTGACATCGCCCTCATGCCGCTTATCGCGGGCGATCGCCTCCTTTTGTGCAGCGATGGCCTGACCACCTGCCTTTGCGATTCCCGGATTGCGGATCTGCTGGCCGCCGCCCCCACACCCGGGGCTGCCTGCGATGCGCTTGTTCTGGCGGCCCTTCAGGGCGGCGCCCCCGACAATGTATCGGTCGTCGCCGTCTTTGCATCCGAGAGGTGAGGCAATGCGGGAAGGCGCGTTGATCGGACCCATCATCGTGGCCATCGGCCTTGTGGTTGCGGGCATCGCGGTTGCGGTCGTCGGTGCCGTATTGCAAACCGCCGATGCCAGCAGCGAATTGCGGATAGAGCGCGCAGAGGCCGAGATGGCGCGGCTTCGCGGCGAAATCGACCGCCTCAGCGCCGGGCTTCGCGATGCCGAGGCAGAACTGCGGCAGCTGGCGGAAGAAGTCGCGCTTGGCGTCGCCGCCGCGCCCAAGGCGGACGCAGCGGCCGCCATCACCCAGCCAGCGCCGGATCTGGAAGAAGACGAGGCATTCGGCGGCACAGAGGTGATGACCGAGGTGATGAAGCTCGCCAAGGCGCGGTTCAACAAGGGCATCACCCAGCCGGGCAATCGCATCATGCTGGAGATCCTCGGCCAGCCGCGCGACACCAAAACGGTTGATTGCAGCGGCGTCACCCAGCCGCACCTGAAATCCCTGCTGGACACACGCCAGATCGGCCCGATCCGGGTGACGATGCTGAGGCCCGCGCTGGACAGCCTTGAGCGCATCGTCACCCGGTTGAAGCAAACCGAGCCCGAGATCCACGACGCGCTCGGCACTGCGGGCGCGCTGTGCGTGCGGCTGATCCGCGGCTCAGCCACGCAATGGTCGAACCATTCCTGGGGCACCGCGATTGACCTCAAGCTGCAAGGCAGGCTCGACGGATTTGCCGATGGCGGCACGCAGTTTGGCCTCTTGCTGCTGGCCGAGCTTTTCAACGAGGAGGGCTGGTATTGGGGCGCTGCCTACAGCCGCGAGGATTCGATGCATTTCGAGGTCGGGGTGGAAACGCTGCTGAAGTGGCAGTCGGAAGGAAAACTGTAGCGTGACGCGCAGCGCCAACCGCCCCCCGTCGGTGTTCGACCGCGCCGCGCGTCCCGTGCTGGATCTGGTCGAGGATCTGGAACGGCAGGCGCGTACCGGCGCCGCTCATGCAGTGGAAGTGGCGGAGGCCGCGCTGGCAAATTTCGAGCGCGATGCCGCCCGCGCCGGGGCGCCCCCCGGCGCGATCAAGCCTGCGCGCTATGCGCTCGCGATGCTGCTGGATTGCCGCGCGCGAACGGTAGCTGGGCTGCCCCTGGCCCGTTGGACCGTGCTGGCACAGCGTCATCTCTTTGAGGGCCACGACATGCCGATCGCGCGCATCCGGCATTTTCGCGAGACCGCCGCGCGCCAGGGGGAGGCCTACGCCGGTCTGGACCATTTCCTGAGCGATATCCTCAGCCGCGCCGAAGCGTGCCGCGATGCCCATCGCCGCGTTTCCGGGGGCCACTGGGGGTTACGCATCGCGGCCTATCTTCTGGTGCTGGTCGTCGGCCTTGCCTGTTATGCAGGGTGGCTGGAACATCGCTTTCACGCAGGGCTGATCACGGCTTTCGATGCCGAGGCGGCCGAAATCGGGCTGGACACTGCGCCGGATGGTGCCGCGCTCGTCGCGCAACTGGACGCGATGCGGAGCGCCGTCGCGCGGGTGGCGAGGGCGGCGGGTCGCGCACCGCTGCGCCGCGTTCTGCGCCTGCCCTTCGGCGATGCCGAGACGCATGCGCGCGCCGCCTATCATGGGTGTGTCAACCGGCTCGCGCCCCCCGCCATTGCTGCGGGAATCGAGGAGGTGCTGGCAACAGAGGGCGATGGTTTGATCCTTTACGACGCGCTGCGGGCCTGGGCGGTGCTGACCGGCGAGGATGAATGGAGTGACGCTTATCTGGAGGGCTGGGTGGAGGATAACGGCGTGCGCGCCGGTCTGGCGGGTCTTGCGCCCCATGTCGAGCAACTGGAAGGACCGTCCCGCGCGATAACGGTGCGTGACAGTGCGGTCATGGATCAGGCGCGCGGTTTTGCCGCCGAAGTGGCCGAACCGGACCGCGCGTGGCTGGAATTGCTGCGCGATGGGCGGATGCGCGCCCTTCCCGGCTGGATCCCTGCGCGCGCGGTAAAAGGCTTGGATACCGTTCTGCTGCGCCGCTCGGGCCGCTCCATGCACGAGCCTGTTGCCGGGCTTTTCACCGCCGCGGGATGGATCGAGACACGCGACTTCGTCGCCGGCGGCGCGGTCCAGCGCGCGCGCGATCTTGCGCCAAAGATCACCGGGCGCGACATGCCGACGAATAACAACTCGCCCGATCTGCTGATGGACCGGTTGCAACTGGAAACGCTGGAAACGTGGACCGGCTGGCTTGCGGACCTGCGGGTGCGCCCGTTCGGACAGCGCGATACCGCCATCATCGTCTCGGGCGCGCTGGCGCAGCCGCATAACCCGCTGACGCGTCTTCTGGAACAGGTCTGGGAGCAGGTGGGCGGCAATGACCGCACGCGCAGCCATGCGCAGCAATTGAGCGTCGCGCGCGCATTCGGCCCGATGATCCAATATGTCCAGCAGGGGCGCATCAAAGAAATTACCCGGCTGTTTTCGCAACTCAACGTGGCGCTGGGCGCAATGGACATCAACGCAACCCGCGGCGCAGAACGCCTGATGAGCGTTCAGGATGCCGCCCGTTCGGTCGAGGCGCTGAAAAACGCACCCCGTATCGTGGTGCAGATCGCCGAGGATGTTCTGGTGCAATCTGCCCTGCCCGGGCAAAGCTCGAACGCGCTCACCCGCGCCTGGCAGCAACAGGTATATGCGCTTTGCCGCGATACTCTTGCCCGCTATCCGTTCAATGAGGGGCCTGATGCGGAGCCTGCCGATGTCATTGCGCTTCTGGGGCGGCAGGGCGCGCTGAGCCTGTTTGTGAGCCAGGTGGCCGCGCCCTATCTGGATACTGCCGCGCACCCATGGCACTGGAAACCCGAGGCGCGCTTTGCCGGAGTTGCGCCGGAAAGCGCCGCTTTTCTGGAACGCGCTACACAGATTGGCGAAGGGCTCTTTGCATCCGGTGGCCAGTTTGGAGCAAAACTGACCCTGGCCGCCCTTGCCGAACGCGGCGAGACCCTCTTTGCCATCGGCGGCGTTGCCCGCCCGGTGCGCGCAACCGGCCCCCCTGCGCAGCTTGACTGGCCCGGGCCCCAGCCCGCGCTTGGAATCGAGGTCAGCTTTCGCGAAAGCGCAGGCAGTGCGCGGATCGCCAATCCCGGTCCCTGGGGGCTGATGCGACTTCTGGATGGCCTGCGCCTGCGCGCGCGCGATGGCGGGCAGCGGGCGCTGCTTGATCTGCGCACCGACGCCGGGCGGGTGTTTCTGGAGATGGATTTTGCGGCCCCGCTCAACCCGGTTTCCGTGCGTGCCGCGATGCGAGGGCTGACCTGCCCCCCGGCCCTGTAACGGGCGCGCAGGCTTATTTTTACCCGTCGGGCGTGTTTTCGCGATATCCTGTAGCATGTCACGACTCGCTCTTTTGTATTTGGGGAGCGGACTTTTGGGAGCAGACCATGGCTTCAGGACGCATCGCCCATCTGACCACCCCGCTCGCGCAGGAGGATGCGCTGCTGTTCTCGCGTCTGACCGGCGCCGATCATATCAGCAGATGTTTTGAATTCAGCGTACTGGCCCATAGTTTCGACCCCAATATCGCCTGCACCGACCTTCTGGGGCAGATGGTGACGGTCAGGGTCGCCGTCGATCCCGATGCGCCCGATGATCCGCGCTGGTTTCACGGCATGGTCGATCAGTTCCGCTATGAGGGCAATGACGATGCCGATATGTTCGTCTACCGGCTGGTGCTGCGGCCCAGGCTGTGGCTCTTGTCGAAAACCACCGATAACCGGATCTATCAGGATCAGACCGCTGAGGAGATCATCGCGTCGGTATTGTCCGAGCACAAGATCAGCGACGTTCGTTTCGAACTGACAGGGAGCGCGACGGGGCTGCGCACCTATTGCGTCCAATATGGCGAGACGGACCTGGATTTCATCCAGCGGTTGATGGAGCACGACGGTGCGTTTTATTATTTCGAATTTGAGGATGGCAAGCACACGCTGGTGATCAGTGACGATTCAGGGAAACTGAAACCCGCCCCCGACCTCGCGCAGATCCGGTTCGAGCCAGATGACCTGGCAAGCACCGGCGGGCGCGGCGTGATCACCCGGCTCAGCCGGACGGATACCATCGTCTCGGGCGAGCATACGATGACCGATTACAATTTCGAAACGCCTTCCGCCAACCTGATCGCCAGATCGACCAAAGCCATGAACCACGAAAATGACGCGATGGAGCGCTATAGCTATCCGGGTCATTACATGGACATGTCCGGCGGCAATGCCGTCGTGGAGCTGAGGCGGACCGAAGATCAGGCGCTGGGCAACATGATTTACGCGCGCTCCACTGCTGCCCTGCCACGGGCCGGCAATGTGTTCGAACTGGTGGATTATCCACGTGATGCAGAAAACCAGGGCTATATGATCCTGTCGGCGGAATATGATGTCTGGGACGGTCAATATGGCGCCACGGCAGATCATGCGCAGGAGGAGGGCTTCCTTGCCAACTACCGCGTTGTACCCAGCGCGGGAAAATTCCGCCCGGCCCGCAGCACTCCGAAGCCCGTGATGAAAGGGCCCCAAACCGCCCGCGTCGTCGGACCCGCAGGCGAAGAGATCTATACCGACCAATACGCGCGGGTGAAGGTGCATTTCTTCTGGGACCGCGCCGATGTGGGCAAGGGCGATACCACCTGCTGGATCCGCGTCAGCGCGGCCTGGGGCGGTGCAGGCTTCGGGTTCATCCAGATCCCGCGCATCGGCCAGGAGGTGGTGGTGGATTTCCTCGATGGCGATCCCGACCGCCCGATCATCACCGGCCGTGTCTATAACGCCGAACAGATGCCGCCCTATGACCTGCCTGCCAATGCCACGCAATCGGGCTGGAAATCCGAAAGCTCGCTGGGCGGCGGTGGCTGGAACGAATTGCGGTTCGAGGATATGAAAGGCTCGGAGGAAGTCTATTTTCAAGCCGAAAAGGATCATAATGAACTCGTCAAGAATAACGAGAGTCGCCATATCGGCAATGATTTCGCTGAAAGCGTCGTGAATAACGCCACGCAGGATATCGGCGTGAACCGCGACGAGACGGTGGGCAATAACAAGACCACATCGGTGGGCGTGGACCGCAGCGTTGCCATCGGCCAGAATGATACCGAAACGGTGGGCGCCAATCGCAGCCTGACCGTCGGGATCGACGAGACGATCGGCATTGGCGCGAACGCGACCGAAACCATCGGGCTGAACCATACGCAAACGGTCGGGGCCATTCAGACGGTCTTGGTGCGCGCGGCCCGCATCGATACAGTCGGGGCGGCGGAAAACCGTACGGTGGGCGCGGCGCAGATCAACACTATCGCCCTGACCAGAGAGATGAGCGTCGGAGCCGCGCAGAGCCATGCCATCGGCGCAACCGATTCATGGACAATCGCATCGGACCAGTCGGTGACCATCGGCGGCGGTCAGGCCACCGAAGTGGCGCAAAGCCACAGCCTCAAGGTCGGGGCCGACAGCGCCCTTGCGATCGGTGCCAACATGTCCACCACGGTGGCAGACTCCAAGACGGTCGAGGTCGGTAAGGATCTGGTCATCAAGGCAGGGGACAGCATCACCTTTACCTGCGGTACCGCCACAATCCAGATGAAGAAGGACGGCACAATCGTGGTGAAAGGCAAGGACATCACCATCGACGGCTCTGGCAAGATCGTTATCAAAGCCAGCGGAGACATCGCCATGAAGGGCAGCAAGATCAACCAGAACTGATCTGCGCCAGGCGCGCAAGGCGCGGCTCCACAGGGCCGGGTTGCACCCCGTTCCACCAAAGCGCTGGCGGCGCAAGCGGTGCCTGCCCTGCGGGCGGCAGGCCAAGCTGTGCCAGCAGATCGTGCAGCGCTTCAGGCCCCGTATTTGCCTCCATCTCCGCCAGCAACGCGGCCGAGGCGGCATCGGCCCATATGTCCGCGCCCGTCAGATCCGCGCCGCCCTGCGCGCAGCAGGCCACCAGAGGATAGCGCCGCCCCACCGCATCCACACTCGGCTCGATCACCAAAAGCCAGGGTGCCCCATTCAGCACAAGCACGGCGCGCACGCCACCCTCCGGCCAACCCTTTGCCGCAGATGCGAGCGGTACGATCGCACCCGTCAGCCACCGGTCCAGCGCGCCCTGCACCCCAGCCGGCAGCCCGCGCGCCGCAAAATCCCCGGTCGCTGGCAGCTTGCCGAAGAAGCCCGTTCCCATGCCTCAAAAGCCGGACGGACAACTGAAGCCCGAGAACATCCTCAGATCGAACGGATTCTCCACCGAATTGGCGCGCAGGACGAAACTCGCCGAATACCCGCCCGCCGACAGGCGCAGGTTGAACGCTTCGGGCAGCGCGGTGGGCGACAATTGCCCCTTGCGAAACAGACGCAGGATCGCCCAGCTTCCGGTTTCGGAGGTCACCAGCTCGGCCGTGCCATCCACGGGCGCAAAGGTGAGCGTCACCATATTGGTGCCGTCAGGACCGGGCCATGTCATCGGCGTGGGGCGCATCGCGGCGTTGAAGTAGCTGAGCACCTGGCCATCCACATTCAATGTCACCCGACTGGCATTGGCGGTCAGATCGCTTGGCTCCAGCGAAAATGCGAGCACCGGGCCTGCCCCTCCGGGAAACAGCGCATCACGCATCGCGCGGGCATTCTCGAACGGTTTCAGCAGGCCCGCATCCAGCCCGAAATCCGCCCGCCATTTCCATGGCCGCACCGAAGTGTCGATATAGGGCTGCAGGTAATCGGTGATGAACGCATCGATCAGCCCGCCGCTGCCGAAAAGCCGCGCGAAATCCAGCGTGTTGACATCAATGGCGCTGGATTGATCGAACGGATAGCGTCCCGCCGTTGCCGACGTGCAGAACGGCAGCACATCTGCGCGCCACCGCGCATTAAGCTGCGCAATTACCGCCTCGCGCGTGACCGTGATCGTATCGCCCGCGATGCCTGCGATCCACGCATCGATCGGATCGGGCAGGTTCGCCGCCTCGTTCGCGATCGCGCCGGTAAGCTGCGGCAGCCCGCCCCGCGCCAGAAGCGCCGCCTGCGGATCGGGGCTGGCCTCGACGGTCTGCAACTCGTTCGCCAGCGCCGTCAGCGCCGTGACCGCATCGTTCAGCAACGGAGGCTTGCCATCGACCTCCTCGACCGTGGCGCGGATCGCGGCGAAATGGTCCGATACGGCCGTGCCGGGCGGCAGGGCGGGCGCAGCATCTGAATGGCTTGCGCGGGCAATCTTGGTCCCCGTCTTGATCAGCTTGCCGAGTTTGCCCAGCTTGGACGTGGCCTTGAGCGCGGCCTTCCCGGCAACTGCCTCGGCGCCCCCCGTATTGCCCGCATCGGTCGTACGGGCAAGGTCCGTCTCGTGAACCACCGCTTCCAGCAACCGTTTCAGCGCGGAATCGACCGATGCCAGATCCTTCAGGTTCTGACGCGCCTGCGCCAGATCGGAAATCGGAGTCAGCCGCACGTCCCGCAGGAACCCGTCCCATTGCGAGATGAAATCGTCTTGGTAGAGCTTGAGAATATCCGCCTCCAAGAGGTCCTGCGAGGTATCGGCGCTTTCCGAACAGCCGCCCGCAAACACAGTGCGATCCAATATCGCCTGCGCCGCTGTTTCAGGGATCAGCGGCAGGATCGTGGCATGAAACGCGTCATAGGTGAACGCGCCGGGCAGGCCCACCCGCATCGACTTTCCCGAAAGACGGGTCAGCACGCGGGCGCCGTTGGGGCCGGTCTTTTCGGCCGGAATCCAGTCCTTGAGTCCGGTTACGCGCGGATCAGACCGCAGGTTGCGATAGGCGCGCACGGCCAGCGGTATCGTGCATATGCTCTCCAGCGCGACCGACACCAGCGCCGGATCATGCGCGATCTTGTGTTCCTCTCCGGCCATGCGCTCCAGCGCCGCCAATTCGTGATCGACGGATTCGTCGGTGGGAAACGGGTCGATGGGCGCGAATTCGGGCAGCACCACCTGCCACCACTGGCCCAGAAATACCGGATCGTAAGGCGCCTGCCCGGTCATCATCTGATAGGATTTCAGCGCGCCCAGCATGAATTCGGGATCGCGCGAATGGCGCCACATTGTTGCTTCCAGCAGCGCCACCATGCGCGGCTCCAGAATGTTGCGCAGCGTGTGGTCATAGGCGATCGTATGAATCTGCGCCAGTTCCGCCTCGGCTGTGGGGCCGATCACGGTCAGAGGCCCGGGGCGGACATGGGTCTGCGCGTTCACCGTTTCATTGGCCGCATCAAGCGCAAGGTTCAGATCGAGCGGATCCAGCGGCGCCTGCCGCGCCGCGACGTTGGCCAGACGCGCCGCAAGATTGGCAAGCTGGCGCTCCTGTTCGCCAAGAGCCCCGTTATAGCGCAGGAACGAGAACAAGAAGAGGGTCGCAAGGATCATCACCGCCATGGCGGCACCGGCAAGGGTGCCGCGCCAGACCCAGCGGCGGCGCTCTTCGGCGCGCGGATCAAACTGGCCCAGCCCCGCCTCGGGGAAAATCAGATCGGTGAGCAGGCCGCGCAGGAAAAAGCTGCGCGTGGTGCCATAGGCGCGGCGCGCAGGAACAGGCGCGGGCAGGCCGACCGCGCCCGCAATGCCTGCCACCAGACGGTCGATGGGCGAACCTTCCTGCGTGGCCGAGGTGAAATAGAGACCGCGCATCCACGGGCTTTCCTCGTATCGGCTCTCGCCGAAAACGGCCTCGATCAGAACCTTGAGCGGCCCTGTCAATTGCGCCAGCTGCCCGGGAAACCGAAAGATGTCGGCCCGTGCCTCCAGCGGCACATCCTCGGCGATGCGCGCCGTCAGCCGCTGCTCCAGCGCTTCCTGCAGCACCTGCATTTCGCGCTCGACCGTCAGCGCATCGACGCGGTCGGCGGTCCCCAAGGTGGCGCCCCAGACCTGCGCACGCTCCTCCGCGTTCAGATCGCCGAAGAAGCTTTCGAATCCCGGCACCAGATCGGCTTTGGTGATCATCAGATAAACCGGTAGCTTCAGCCCCGTCTGCTCGGAGAGCTCCGCCAGCCGCTTGCGGATCTCGCGGCCATGGTCGCGGATAGCCGCATCGCCCTCGGCCAGTTCCTGCACCGACAGCGTCAGGATCACCCCGTTCAGCGCACGCCGCCCCCGGTGCTTGACCAGCAGATTGATGAACCCCTTCCATTCGGCTGCATCCACTTCGGGGTCGCTTTGCTGCTGCACATAACGGCCCGCCGTGTCGATCAGCACGGCATCCTCGGTAAAGAACCAGTCGCAGTTGCGCGTGCCACCGATGCCTTTCAGATCGTCGCTCAGATCGATCGGGAAATGCAGACCCGACTGGCGCAGCGCCGTCGTCTTGCCGGTGCCGGGCGGGCCGACGATCACATACCACGGCATGTCGCGCAGAAACTTGCGTCCGCCCAGTTTGGAACGTTTCATCTGCTCCAGAACGCCCTGAAATTTGCTTTGCACCTCGGCCAGGTTCGCATCGCCCGGCCTGGCCGCGATTTCCGGCGCTGGCGCGGCCAGTTCGGCAACAAAAACCCGGTTGGCCCGCGCCGCGCGCAACTGGCGGAGCAGGACCGAGACGAGCCACAATATGATGATGACGCCGATCGTGACGATACGGGGAAGCTCCCCCGCGAGAGGGGCGGCGTCGCCAATGCTGATCAGCGGGCCATAAAACCAGATCAGCGTGCAAAGGATCGCGATGCCGATTAGCGTCCACAGAAACCGCGAGAAGATAAACCCGAGGATCTTATTCAGCGCGCCCATCGCTCAGACCTTCTTTTGCAGGATGATTTCGACCCGCCGGTTGCGCGCGCGCCCTTCGGGCGTGGCGTTGTCGTCGATGGGTTCGGTCGCGGCCTTGCCTGTCGCCGTGACAATCTCCGCTGGCACGCCCGCGGCAACCAGCATATCGGCGATCGTGCGCGCGCGGGCCTCGGACAGGCCCTGATTTGAGCGGAAGGGGTTGGACTTGCGCACCTGGATGCTGTCGGTATGACCAATCACCCGAACCGCGCCGATAAAATCGAGGTTTTGCTGGATGACCTGTGCGATGCCTTGAATAAGCGCGGTATATGCGGGGTCAAGATCGGCCTTGGCCGAGCGGAATACTTCGGGATCGGTGGCCTGCACCGCCAGCGTCGCCATCGAGACATCCTCGTGCCCCGTCAGCGCCCTGGCGATATCGCCGGGGGCGGCAGCGGCAAAGAGCGGCAACATCTCAAGCATCACCGGTTCGGCCGTCAGCTGCGGCTCCTGCACCGTTTCGATCACCGGGCGGAATATCTCGGCCCGCTCCGGCGGCGGCAAGACTCCGGCAAGGGTGAAAAGCTGCTCGCCGCGGTTCGAGAGCCGGATCCCCAGCCCGACATAAATCGCAGTCACCAACGCCAGCGCGACAAGGCCAATCGTCCATAGCGGCACGGTGAAGCGTTTCCGCTCGTCCCTTGCCTCGACGCCTTTCCAATGCGGCGCCAGCGCGGCTACGGCACTTCGGTCGCGCAAGAGGCGGCTCATCTGCCCTCGAAGACGCGCGATAGCGGCCTCACCCTGCCCGCCCTCGCGGCGGTATTTGCCGCGAAAGCCCAAGGACAGACACAGAAACACCAGCTCCATCAATTGTGGATCTCGTTCGGGATACCGGATCAGATCCTCGGCCAGATCAAAGAACCGCTCGCCCGCGTCGACATTGCCATACATCGAAACCACCAGCGGCATGCGCGGCCATCCGCTGCTTCCGCCCCATGGCGTGTTGAGCGCGATGTCGTCCAGCAACGCGCCCACGAACCATGCGCCCTGATCGGCGCGCGACAGCGGCACTCCGGCTGTAACGGCGCTGTCTCGCGCCTGCGTCAGAGCGTCGAGCAGACGGGCGCGGAGCAGATCGGGGTTTTCCGGCAGGGCTGCCCGCTCCAGCTCCGGGGCAAGCCCCAGAAGCGCGGCATAGGCGTTGACCAGAGGATTATCACTGGAGCGCTCGGAGTTTACCTGACCGCGTACTGGCGAAGCAGCGGGCTGGGCACCCGCCGATCCGCGCCGTACCGGCCGGATACGGGTGCGCCCGGCGTCGTTCTCAAGGCCAAAGGGATCTTCTGCGCTCATGATATCACCGGCTTACCGCGTAGCAGTCAATCTCGGGCTCGCGTTCGAACTTTCCCGCCACGCCGATTACGAAACCCGGCGCATCCTGCAAGGCGGCCCAATGTTCGGACTGACGGTCCAGCTCAAGACAGAGCCGGTCTCCGTCATAGGGAATCTCGCGCGGCTGGCTGTTCAGCGGCTTGAGCGGGATCCCGGTCAGACGCGATTTCCAAAGCGTCTCGAACTGGTCGGCGGCGCCCACCGTGGCCTGATCGACAAAGATCTTGCGCAGCAGCTTTTCCGACATGTCGCCGCCGATACGCAGCACAATGCGGCTGTTTGCGATGATCTCGGGGTTGTCGATCCGCACCGTCCAGACGTTTTCTGAGTGGCGCGACACCCGCAGGCTGCGCGATTTCGGCTCGACATGGCGCAGCGACAGAACCAGCGAGCGCAGGGTGTCGGCGAGCGCCTGAAACCCCGGTTGCGGATCGCCGTGCGCATAGGGCGGCAGATCGCCCAGCCGCCGCGCCGACGCGCCATAGGTTGCCATGCGTCCCGCAAGCCCGGCCAGCTCCTGATAGAGCGCGGCGGGATGGGTGTTGTTCTGGGCCGCCAGATGCGCCAGCCGGGGCCGGGCACTGTTGGCAAGCTCAAGGATCAGCAGGTTCTCCATGGATGCGCCAGAGCCACCGAGCACCATGGCGCCATGTGCGTCCGAGATGCGATCGAGACCGTTCACCAGTTCCTTGAGCAACTGGCCATACCACGCGACCGCCCCCAGCCGCAGCGCCGGTGCCAGAAAGCCGGGGTCGAGCGAAACAGCCCCTTCGGCGGTCAGCCCCTGGACACGGGCGATCGGCAGGGCGATATAGCCAGCCCCGTCATCACCCGGCAGCAGGATCCGGGGCACCAGCCGCGCCACCTCGATCAGGCTCGGTTCCGCCCCGCCGCGGATGGCATCCTGTGCCTCGATCATCACACCGCGATAGCGGGTGCCCGACGGCTCGCCATGCGCGGGGTCGATCTGCGGCGCCCCGGCGGATTCGGATGGAATGGCAAGACAGACAAGCCCGGCTTCGGTCTTGGCCTGAACCGATACAGCCGCGACTTCCGCGGTTCCGTCCGGCACGCTGATGAATGTCCCGTCCGGCAGGAACCCTTCGGCTGCCTCCAGCGCGATCTGCCCGGTTTCCAGCGCCACCGGGTCCAGTGATAGGTTCAGAAAACCAAAGCTGGCCTGCGGCTGCGCCGCCAGTGTCCGGCGCAAAAGCCAGTCGGTATGGCGGTCCTGCTGCTGCAGATGCTGGGTGCGCAGGAACAGCCCCTCCGACCAGACGACCTTGTTCTTATCAGTCATATCCGCCTCTTGCGCGCCTCGTGCCGGTCACGCAGCCGTCAACGATAACCCTTTTGGATCCACCTTGATGATCAGCCCTGAATCCGCTCCCGGCGCCGCAATCTTCGAGCGGACGGTGCGGTTCGCCGGATCGCGGAAACCACCCACAACCCCGATCATGGTGACCCCCGGCTGAATGGTAATCAGCTTGGTGGCACTTTGCCCGGGGGGCAGAACCAGCTGATCGGCATGGATCAGATCACTGCCCAGCGCCGCCTCAGGGTCTTGCAGCGCATAATAATCGGCCGCATCGAATGCCCCCGCACCCGACAGTTGCAGCAAGGTCAGGGTTACCGGACGATCTTCTCCTCCGGGGCCGGGGTTCATGCCTGCCGCGCCCTGCGCGCTGACGGTGACCACGGCGGGGGATGGCTCGCCCATGCAGCCCGCCAGCAGCGCGCCCGCGCCCAGTGCGGAAGTGATCAATACCCCGCGGCGTGTAAACTGTAGCATCTCAGTCTTCCCTCCTGTTTTCATAGGCATCTCTGAAATCCGCCCCGACATCTCCCAAAAACTGCTTTTCAGCAGTTTCGGCGATAGCGCGGTATCTGTCCTGGTAAATCTGCCAGAGCTTGGCATTGCGGCCACCCGCCACAAGCGATTCCAGCACTCCGACATCTTCCATTTCGCGTGCGATCTCGGCCGGATCGAACCTGTCGACCATGCGGCGCAGCGCGACCTGAAGCGCGCTCCAGGTGCGGACCTGATGATCGGCCAGATCGCGAAAGGCGTTCTCCACCGCCTCGTCCGGGGCCATGTAGCCGCGCCCGCGCGGGCGGATGAGCGCGCTCAGCGCGTCTTCGGGGGTCGCAAGAAACTTGAGCGGGTTCACATCGGCGCTGGCGATGATCGTCTGCGCGACGCGCACCTTTTGCTTTTCCTGCGCGCGCGTGCGCAAAAGAAGCATCACGCCCTCCACCATGCTCCGCATGACCTCGCCCAGATGCTCCATCTGCGCGATCGCATCTTCGGCCGGAATCTCGGCGGGGTCGATCCCCATACCCCGGAACAGCGCATCGCGCAGATCCTCGGCAGGGGGCTCTCTGGAGGCATGGGGTTGC
>JAUNVT010000022.1:0-13293 GCA_030540655.1 Rhodobacterales bacterium | reverse complement strand
CGCAATCTGCTGCCAGTCGTCAAATATATCGGCTTTGGACCCAGGGTCCGGCGATGGTGCCTGCGGCGCGGCGGGCACATCTTCAAAAAATGCGCCAAATGATCCGGTCCGGTCTGTCTCGCTTTCAAGCGCAGGGGCCTCGGCGTCACTTTTGCGCAGGTCCAGCCCGAAAGGATCATACTGGTCCAGCGGCCGGGGCGGGCGAGCCACTTCCTTGTGGCGCTTTTCCTCGCTGCCATCGCGGCGCAGCCCGAAAGGATCAGGCAGGCTCGCAGGCCGCTCCGGCGCGGGCTCCGGCGGGGATGGCGCGGTGCCTGCGGGAAAAAACCGGGATCGCTCCACCGGTTCTTCAACCGGGCCGGGCGCCGAGGATGCCGCCTCGATCCGAAAGGTGAAGTCGCCCAGATGCAGGCGCATCCCCGGCTCGATCACCGCGACATTTCCCAGCCCGACAGGATTGGCAGCGTTATCGATGAACAGCCCACCCGAGGATGCGTCGGTCACCACCACTTGGCCGCCCTCCTCGCTGATCACGCAATGGCGGCGCGAGACGAACATCCTGGGGTCTTCGATTTGCCAGTCGGCGTCCGGACTGCGTCCGATGGACATCTGTCCGCCGCAAAAAATACGTTCTGTTTCAGCCTGCGGCGCGGGTGCGGCTTCGATCACAAGACGCAGGTTCATGGGGCGCTCCTTTCTGACCCTGCCATTTCCGCCAGATTTGAAAACGCAAGGTCGTCCGCCCCGGCAGACGCCACCGGAGCAAGCCACGCGGTGCGCCCCAGCCTGCAGCCGCCCAACTGCGCAGCGGGCACGTGGCCGGGTAACAAGATCAGGCGCAGGGCAAATTTGAGTTCCTTGCCCGCAGCAAACACAAGGGCATGACCCAGCCGCGCCCATGCGTCCGGATCATCCAGAAAACCGCGGAACTGGTCCTGCGTCAGGGGCCCAAGCTGAAGTTCGGCGTGGCTTTGCCGGTCAAACACTCGCTTACCAACCACCGCCCCGCGGCCCAGCCCGGCATATTGCATCCCGAGGCGGCTTTGCAGATGCGCGGGAATACCGGTCCAACGGCCTGCGAATTCCATCACCCGGACCGGCACGCGCAGGACAGTTTCAAGAAAGGCGCAGAGCCGCTCGGGGCTGCGCGCCTCCATCGCGAGGGAGGTAGCGTGACGCAGTTTTGCGCGGTCCAGCCGCGTGTCCCCGGTCATCGTTCCCGGAAGACCCTGCCCCGCGAGCGCGCGCATGGTTGCGCCTGCCCGTCCGTCATTGCCCTGTGCGATGCTGATTTCGGGACGCGCATCGGCCCAGGCCCGCCAATAGAGCGCGAGCAGCCGGTGCTGCAACATGTTGATGAAATCCAGAAAAGACGTGTCCGCCGTGGCGCCGCTGCTGCCCCCCGCAAACCAGCGATTCGACAGCCGCGCCATGATCCAGCGTGTCAGATGCAGGGGCATCGGCCCTTCCGGCCCGATGAGGCCCAGCACATTGACACCGATATGAGGGATGTCCGGGTTGCTGCCCGGGGTGATCGCGGCGATGTCGCTTGTGGCAAATGCCATGCGCGCCGTCTGGCCCAGCCGAGCAGGTTCCCCGTCCGCGCCGCCCGCACGGCCAAAACGGAGCGCCTCCGTCTCCAGCCCGCGCAACAGCTCGAAGAAATCCATCCCTGCGGTCAGATCAGGGCGCGTGTGCCCGTCGTCATCGGCCATGTCACCTCCGTTTGTTGCTGTGCCAGGCGCGCTTTGGTGCGCACAAAGGAATTGATTGCGGCGTGGCGCGCAAAAAGCTGCGCCAGCAGCGCCGAGAGCAGCAGGTTGCTGCCCCCGGTCAGCAGCGCATCGTTGATTTCCAGCGTGATCTCGGTGCCGTGCCCAAAGCATAAAGGACCCGCAATCTCCAGCCGTTCGACCAGCGCACGCGAATGCAGGCCGGTCACTGCGCTGCCATGGCGGCGCAGCGCCGGATCGCCCCGGTCGGCATAGAGCCTCAGCAGCGCGCGCAGGGGCTCGGCACCAGCGTCGCCTGCGGCCAGGGACAGGTGATTGAGGCTGAGCTGTGAAATCCAGCGCCAGCTGAGATCGTCGATCTGACGGTCATCCGATGCACCCGACGGCAGCGCGGCGCGCAGGGAGGGGCGCGGACGGCGCATCGGTGCCAGAAGGGTGACCGCCTGCACCGGATCGCCGGAATCCAGCGTCAGCCGGGGACTGTCATCAAGGATCGCCAGATCGCGGTTGGTGCACAGCGCCCGCACGTCCAGCCGGTGCAGCGCCTTGGCAGTACCGGAACTGGCGGGACGCCCGACCGAGATGTAAAAATCATCCCCCGTATAGCTCGACCGTGTCTGGCCGCGCCGGACCTCCTCGATATCCGGACGGCGCGGGCGGCGATCGGCTGAATAGACATGGCCGCAGCCCGCCTCGGCCTCCATCGAAAAGAGCGGTGCCACCCGCGCCCCAGGGCCTTCCGTTTCGGCATCCTCGACCCGCAAGAGGCGGTAGATCTCGAAATCGCGGGGCCGAGTGCGATCGGCCAGCACGATATGCTGCGACGTGTTCCGGCGCAACTCCACCAGATTGCACTCATGCTCGAAAAGATTGACGACGGGGGTCACGAAGAGGCTGAAATCCCGGGCGCTGATGCCGGTCAGATCGCTGCGCTCCTCGCGCAGCAGGACGACGGTTTCAACCCGGTTGGCGCCGGCGGCGCGCACCACCGGGGCCAGCCCCTCAAGGCGCATGTAATAAAACCGCGACGGCATCAGGAAGTATTCGCGCAGCAGGCGATAGCCTTCGAATGAGGCCCGCACCCGCGGCAAGAGCCCGTCCCCGTCGCGGACCCCGATCATGGTGGGGGCTGTGACCGGCCTATAGGGGTCGCTTTTCTGTGACGGGCGCGCGACTGCACCCTGCCCAAAGCCGAACACCGCATCGAAAATCGCGCCGCCGCGCGTTCCGGCTCCGAAATACAGGTCGAGCCGGTCCAGCGACAATTCACCGAAGCTGCCCGCCCCGTCACGCCGGAGCACGATCCGGATGCCCGCCGCCGCGCCGCGCGCAGCACCTGCGCCGATTCCTGCCTGCGCCAGCGCGCCCCTGTCCGGCAGATATTCAGCCTCGGCAATTGCAACGGGCCAGAGGTGAACCGCCTGCGCCGTGGTATAGGTGCAGCGCGTCTGCTGCCCCTCGCGCAGCCCCGACATCAGCCGCGTGCCGCGTGCCATCTGATGCCCGTCCAGCATCCGCTGCACCTGCGGCCCCGGTGCCAGCGCCACCATCGTCATCGCCGGCGCAGGCCCGGCCAGATCGGGATAGAGCGTATCAATCAGCATGCGCACATGGCGGCTCGCCTCGCCATCGACCTTCAGCCGCGTGCGCGCGGCAAGGTAGGCGACCCCTTCCAGCAACCGCTCCACGTAGGGGTCCGGGCAGGGGACGGAATCGAGCGCGAGGTTGCGCGCGACATTGGGATGGAGGGCGGCGAACTCCTCGGCCATGGTGCGGATGTGGCTCAGTTCCTCCTCGTAATATTCCAGAAATGCCTGATCCATCATCGCTCCTCCAGCGTCGTCAGAGCACGGCCGCTGTCCAGATCGACATTGGTGAAGAGGCGCAGACGTTCGGGCACCGGCGACAGCAGCAAGACGCCTTCTATATCTATGCGCAGGCCGATCTTGTCACCGGTGCGCACCCGCACCTTGACGGTGTCCCGCTTCAGCCGCGGCTCGAACGTATTCAGAACGACTCTCAGATCGCGCGCCAGATCGTCCTTGTCGAAATCTGCCCCGGAATGACCCGAAAATGACGGCACCCCGAAATTGAGAACGCTGCTGCGAATCTGGGGAAACTCCGCCAACTGGCTGGCAGGGTTTTCACGGGCCAGCGCCTCGTGCTCGGTCAGCAGGAACCGGGCCTCCAGCCGCTCGTTGTTGAACAGCATTTCGATATCGCGCCGCACGGCTTCGCGCAGCACATCGGACGTGACGACGACGCCGCCCTCCTCCAGCCTCTGCTTGCGCTGCGACAATAGCACCAGCCGGTGGGCCAGCTGGCGCGTCTCTTCGTCCAGATCATCGCGCGCCTCAATGGCACGCGTGCCGCCGCTGACCAGCGCCTCGACATCTGCCAGACTGCCCAGCGCCCTGGTCAGATCGCGCAGAAGCGCGTCATGTTCGGCGTCCATTCCCGGCAATTCATCGACCAGCCGATCCCAGAGCGAGGGCTGAACCGCTTCCTGCCGGGCTACCGGAGTTCTGTCACCCTGATCGGCCATGAAACATTACCGACCCTCACACCCCGGCCGCAATATCATAACTGATCTCGTGCTCGGCCCCGGCCGAATGGTCGTCTTCCTGAACGGTGTATTTATAGGTCACATTCTCGAAGACGAGGCCAAGCTCTTCCTCGATCAACTGGCCGCCTTCCTCCGCGCTGACCCCCACCAGTTCGAATTTCGAAATTGTCACATTCTCCATCGTGATGATCAGATAATCCAGATGTGCCTCGCCCGAATCCTTGCGAACCGAGAGGACCATGTCGGGAAAGGATTTGCCCTGCATGCAGGCCAGCGCCAGATAAGCAGAGGCGGCATCGGTGAATTTGCGCAAATTGAGCGCGCTCACCTGCGCGCGCGCCCGCGCGCGGCCCTTGCCGACCTGCGCGGCGGCGCCCTGTTCGATGTTCCACTTGATGTCGTGGATGTCGATTTCTTCCTCATGCTCGGCGCGTTGCGATTCACCTGCGATGTCGCCGATCTTGAGATATGCTGTCAGTGCCATGTCAGTTCTCCAATATTTTCAGCTTTGCAATCAGGTCTTGACGGAAGGCAACTCGGAAACCAGGCGCAGCGAGGCGTTGATGCCCTCCAACTGGTAATGTGGCCGCAGATAGAACCGCGCGTTGTAATAGCCGGGACGGCCCTCAACACTGTCCACTTGCACTTCGGCCGCTGCAAGGGGACGTTTTGCCTTGGCCTTGTCATCTGCCATGGCGGGGTTGGCCAGAACATAGCGATTGATCCATTCGCTCAGCCAGACCTGCATGTCGGCGCGCTCCTTGAACGTGCCAACCTTATCGCGCGCGATCGCCTTCAGATAATGCGCGAAACGGCTTACCGGGAAAAGATAGGGCAGGTTGGCGGACAGACGTTCATTCGCCTGCGCATCGGGATCAACCAGACGGCCCGCGCGCGTCTCGTCGTCCTGAAGACTGTGCGCGCCGATGAATGCCGCCACATCGGTATTCTTGCGATGCAGGATCGGCATCAGGCCGAGTTTCGCCAGCTCGGCCTCGCGCCGGTCATCTATCGCGATTTCGGTCGGGCATTTCATCGCGATCGAGCCGTCATCCGTCGGAAAGGTATGCACCGGCAGGTTCATTACCGTGCCGCCCGATTCCACACCGCGGATCTGCGTGCCCCAGCCCGAAATCTTGTGGCTGCGGTTGATGTTCACGCCCATCGCGTAGGCCGCGTTCATCCACACGTAATGATCATGCTTGCCATCGATCTGCTCTTCGAAATCAAAACCCTTGACCGGAACGGTTTCGGCCCCGTAAGGCAGGCGGCCCAGCACGCGCGGCATCGCCAGCCCGATATAGCGCGCATCCTCGCTTTCACGCAGGCTCTGCCAGCTCGCGTAATCGGGGCTTGAGACGATCTGCGCCAGATCCTGCGGATTGGGCAGTTCCTGCCAGCTTTCCATGCGGAACAACTGCGGCGCGGCAGCGGCGATGAAGGGCGCATGGGCCGAGGCGCAGATGCCCGAGATATTGCGCAGAAGGCTCACATCCTTGGGCCTCGGGCCAAATTCGTAATCCGCGACAATGGCGCCGAACGGCTCACCTCCGAACATCGAATATTCGTCGCTGTAGATCTTCTTGAACAGCGCCGACTGATCCCACATCTGGCCCTCGTAATCCTCCAGATGATCGGCCAGATCGGTCTTGGTGATGTTGAGTACGCGGATCTTGAGCTTCTGGTCCGTCTCGGTGTTGTTCACCAGATAATGCAGCCCGCGCCAGGAGCCTTCCATCTTGCGCATCTCGGGGGCGTGCAGGATCTCGTTCATCTGCGTAGTCAGCATCCCGTCGATTCCCGCGATCAGGGACTTGATCGACTTGACCGCGTTGCCGGAAATGGCCGCGGTGCCCGCGCGCTCTCTCGCGGCAAGTGCGAGGTTTGACACCAGCGCCTGAAGCTTCTCGCCCTCGCTGTCCTTGACGCGGAAATCCTTTTCAAGCAATTCGCTGAATTCGCTCAGATCCAGCGCTTCCGCCTCGGCAACCCCTGCGGCGCCCGGGGCGGCTGTGGCGGCTTGTTTCTCCTCGGCCATTCTCAATCCTCCTTCTGCGAGGTTACGGCCATGGCCTGCTCCGCCGCTTGCGCCAGCAAGGGCTCGTTGGTCAGAAGCTGGGCAATGCGCTTCTCGGCGTCCACCTTGCCGTCCATGTAGCTCAGCAGTTCCTCCAGCTGCTTGCGCATCTTCAGCAGCTCGTTCAGCTGCGGCACCTGCTCGGCTACCTTGTCGGGGGCAAAATCGCTCATCTTCTTGAAGGACAGATCGACGAACAGCTCCTCATCGGCCTCTGCACCCTCCGCTCCGGGCAGGGTGTTTTTGACCCGCGCCTTGACGCGGGGGCTGAGCGCCTCCATGAACTTGTTGAACCGGCCCGCATCGGTTTCGACAAAGGTGCGGTCATTGATCGACTTCTTCGCCTCGCGCGTCTCGGATGCGCCGGCCAGATCGGCCATGACCCCCATCACAAAGGGCAACTCGATGGTGGTCGGACTGCCGTAATGTTCCACGTCATAGGCAATCTGGACGCGCGGCGCGCGGTTGCGTTCGATCACCTTTTGCTTGCTGTCGGCCATTGAGAATACCTCCGGTCATTGTTCAGAAATCACTTTTGCGGTTGTCCATCGCCGCCCATCCCCGCGGCCTCATTTTTTTTTGGCATCCTCCACCCCGGCCACGGCACGGAATTCCTTGAGGCCGGATGGCGCGATCTCCTCCATCAGTTCAAGGAAATCCATCGCCACCATCCGCCGCATCCGCCGGGCGAGATGCGGAATGGGGCTGCTGGGCTCGGTGCGCTCATAAAACGCGATGATCCTGTCCAGACACTGCTCCACATCGCTGCGCGAGCCTATTGTGCCGGGCGCAGACGGGGTTGGGAGCGCGGGCGGCGCCGGACCCTCCCTTGCGCCGGATGGGCTTGTGTCATTTGCGGCGAGAGGCGCATCGCTCGCCGCGGCGCTTGCTGCCTGCTGCAAAGTCTTGCGGCACTGGGCCAGAAATTCCGCCAGATCGGGCAGCGCCAGCCCCGGCTGATCCCCAAGCCCGGCCGCCTGCCCCACCGCCTCGACCAGCCGGGCAAGCCCCGCCTCGCAAGCCGCTATTGCCGCGATCAACGCCGCGATCCCTTCGGCATCCTGCGCGGCCATGGCCCGGGTTGCCGCCTGCACGCGCGCCACCCGCTGTCCATGCGCCGCGACCAGCGCGTCCTTCTCGGCCTGTCCAAGCCCCGATGCGGCCTGCGCCAGCATCTCGAAATCGCTCAGCGCCGCATGGGCCAGATCATCCCCCGTGATGGGCCCGATTCCCCGCGGATTCAGCAGGATACCAAACCGCATGTCGCCCAGCAGACCGCTGCCCTCATTTTCCAATTCGTGCAGGGCGTTCAGCCGGGGCAGCGCGGCCGCTTTGGGATCATCCCGGTCGCGCAGGGCAGGATGCAGACTGTCCCAATATTGCGTCACCGTCTGGGCGATAAAGCCCAGCGCCCCGGCCAATCCCGCAAAGCCGTCGATATTGTACTGCGCCCGGGTCAATAACAGCAGGAGGCGCAGATCACGCCCCTCACTGGCCAGCGCCTGTCCGTCCGTGAGGATACTCTCCCAATCGACGCTGGGCGCCGTGCCATCAAGCGAGCCGTCATTATCTGCACGCGCAGAACGCGCCGCAGGTTCGGCCCGTCGCGCCAGATCGTGGAACCGCAGATCGTGCCGCAGTTCGACACCTGAAGGAAAATCCCCTTCGATGGGCGCAAGAAGGCGGCCGAAATCCATGATCCAATGCCTTTCAACAAAGCCATTGCAACCCTAAGTGTTGCACAAGATCAGTTTTTTAGCAACAAAACCATAGCGAAGGATTTCCTCAATTTCTGAAATGGTCCAACCACACGGGATCACCGGCACCTATTATAATAGCTTTGGACCCAACCCCAGGTTGTAAAAACTTCAGGAGACCCAGTAGCGGGTACTGACCCCGGGCAGTCAAGGCCCTTTACTCAAAACCATAGGTGAACCCTTGGGCGTCGCCCGTTACCGTCACCTTGTTCAACTCGCGGCCCTCCAGACGGTAGTTGAGGATGCGGCGGCTCAGTTCCGGCATCAGGGTATTGGTCAGGATCGCGTCGATCATCCGCCCGCCGCTCTCGATTTCGGTGCAGCGGTCCTTGATCACCTGCATCGCGCCGTCGCCGATGATCAGTTCTGCACCATAACCGTCGCCCAGACGCGCGGCGATACTGCGCAGCTTGTGACCGGCAATCGCCTCGATCATCACATCCGACAGCGGCAGGAACGGGATCGTCACCACCCGGCCCAGAAGCGCGGCGGGAAAGACCTTTAGCAAGGGCGCGCGCAGCGCCGCTCCCAGCTCTGTGATATCGGCGCTTTTGCGGCCATCTTCGGTCAGCGCCATGATCTCATCCGATCCGACATTGGAAGTGAGCAGGATCAGCGTGTTCTTGAAATCGATCCGGCGCCCTTCGCTGTCATCCATCATCCCCTTGTCGAAGACCTGAAAGAAGATCTCGTGCACGTCCGGGTGCGCCTTCTCCACCTCGTCCAGCAGCACCACGGAATAAGGCTTGCGCCGCACCGCTTCGGTCAGGATGCCGCCCTTGCCATAGCCGACATAGCCCGGCGGCGCGCCCTTCAGGGTGGAGACGGTATGCGCCTCCTGAAACTCGCTCATGTTGATCGAGATGAGGTTGTTTTCCCCGCCATACATCAGATCGGACAGCGCCAGCGCCGTCTCGGTCTTGCCCACGCCCGACGGGCCGCAGAGCATGAACACGCCAATCGGTTTTTCGGGCGATCTGAGACCGGCGGCAGAGGTCTGGATGCGGCTGGCGATCATCTCCATCGCGTGATCCTGGCCAACCACCCGCTGCGCCAGCATCGCGGCAAGCGACAACGCGCGCTCGGTCTGGCTGGCCAGCACCCGGCCCATCGGGATCCCGGTCCAGTCCTGCACCACCGATCCCACAGCAAGCCGGTCCACCGATGGCAGGATCAGCGGCGTCTCGCCCTGGGCGGTTGCCAGCGCGGCCATCCGCTCCTTCAGCGTGGCAAGGGTTTTGCCTCGGTCCGTGGTCGTGGGTTCATGCGTCTCGGCGGGCTCCTCGGGGGACGATGCCATCGCATCGCCCATATCGCCTGTCTCATCCAGCGCCGCCCCCAAGCCCCGAAGCTGCGCGCGCAGATCGAGGATTTCCGCAACCATCTCCTTCTCGGCCTCCCAACGCAGATTGGCCGCATCCAGCGCGGTATGTGCGTCAATCAACGACGTCTCCATCCCCTCCCTGCGCTCTGAAACGTCGATGCCGATGGCCTCCTCGCGCGCGATGATTCCCTCTTCGATTTCCAGCGCATCCACGCGCCGCTGTGCGTCCTCGACCTCGGCCGGGGTGGCATGCTGGCTGACGGCAACGCGGGCGCAGGCCGTATCCAGCAGGCTGATCGCCTTGTCGGGCAACTGGCGACCGGGGATATAGCGATGCGACAGCTTCACTGCCGCCTCGATCGCCTCGTCCAGCAGTTCCACACGGTGGTGCTTTTCGAGTACCCCGGCAATTCCGCGGCACATCAGCATCGCCTTTGCCTCGTCCGGCTCGTCGATCTGGACCACCTGAAAGCGCCGCGTCAGGGCAGGGTCCGGCTCGATATGCTGTTTGTATTCCGCCCAGGTCGTCGCCGCGACGGTACGCAATTCGCCGCGCGCCAATGCCGGTTTCAGCAGGTTCGCCGCGTCCCCCGTTCCGGCCGCGCCCCCCGCGCCGATCAGCGTATGCGCCTCGTCGATGAAAAGGATGATCGGCCGGTCACTCGATTGCACTTCTTCGATAACCGCCTTCAGACGCTTTTCAAACTCGCCCTTTATGCTGGCCCCCGCCTGCATCAGCCCGATATCGAGCATCTGCAAATCCACGTTGCGCAGCTGCGGCGGCACGTCGCCCCGGGCCAGTCGCTGGGCAAAACCCTCGACCACCGCCGTCTTGCCCACGCCCGCCTCGCCGGTCAGGATGGGGTTGTTCTGCTTGCGCCGCATCAGGATGTCGATGATCTGGCGGATTTCAGGATCGCGCCCCACGACCGGGTCCATCTTGCCTGCGCGGGCGCGTTCGGTCAGGTTGGTGGCATAGAGCGCCAGCGCCGATTTGCCGCCCGGCGCCGGCTTCGCGCCGGGGGCGTCTGCCTTGGCGCCATCCTCGCTGCGCTCGACTGAATCGGCCAGCAGGTTATCCAGATCGGCCGCCATTGACGCGGTATCGATCTTGTCGAACTCAAGGCTGATCTTGAACAGCAGCCCTTCCAGCACCGGCACGGCAAGCGCGGCGAGCAGCACATAGGCCGAGCGTACGGTATCTTCGCCATATTCAAACGCCGCGTAATTCCACGCCTCCTGAATTGCCCGGAAGATATGATCGGAAAACTCCTCGACCGCACTGGCGCCATGGGGCAGCGCATCGGTGGCGCGCAGGATATCGCCATCGAATCTGTGCCGGTCCACCCCCGCCGCCGCCAGCAGCAATGCAAAGTCCGACCCTTCCGTATCCGCCAGCGCGGTGATGAAATGCACCAGTTCCACGTAAGGATTGCCGCGCCGCTTGGCCGCTTGCGCCGCCTCGGAAAATGCCTTCAGGCAAACCGGGTTGAGCTTGCCCACCAGTTCCTTGCGCTTGATGGTCTCGCTTGATCCGCGTGCACCCATCGGGGATATTCCTCCCGCGAGATCCGCTCCGCCAGACATTTTTTGGCAAACCGGACTCTGGGGATATGATAGACTGAATTACGGTTTGAAGCGATAGTTTTGAACATCTCCCGAAAAGAGAGGCCGATTCGATGATGGATCCCATGCCCTCGGATATTTTTCAGGTCGGACAGGTGCTTAACAACACCTATGAGATAAAGGGAGTTCTGGGACGGGGCGGCACCGGCGAGGTTTACCTGGCCGTCAACCAGATCACCGAACGGCTGTCGGCGATCAAGGCGCTGAATGCGCGGTTTTCAGGCAATGCCGATTACCTCGAGCTGATGAAGCGCGAGGAGCAGATGCGCAGCATCATGCATGACGCGGTCGTGCGTTACTCCGAATGTTCGCGCACTGATGATGGCCATGTTTTTCTGGTGATGGATTATGTCGAAGGGCCGGCCCTGAGCGATCTGATGTTCGAGCGCCGGCTCAGCGACCGAGAGCTTCTGATCGTTGCGCACCGGGTGCTGTCGGGGCTGGAGGCAACCCATGCGCAGGGCATCGTCCACCGGGATCTGTCGCCCGACAACATCATCCTGCGCGGCGGCGAGGCCGAGCGCGCGACGATCATCGATTTCGGCATCGCCAAGGACACCGCCGCCGGGGCGCGCACCATCGTGGGCAAGAGTTTTGCGGGGAAATATGAATATGCCGCCCCCGAACAACTGGACGGACACGCGGATTTCCGCACCGATCTCTATGCGCTCGGGGCATCGCTTCTGGCGGTGGCGCGCCGCGAGGTGCCCGATGTCGGCAGCAACCCCGGCGATGTAATGCGATCCAAGAAAAAGCCGCTGGATGTGACCGGCATCGCGCCGCCGCTTGCCGATCTGATTTCGCTGCTGAGCGCGCCCGACCCAAAGGACCGCCCCGCCACCGCACTGGCCGCCAAGGACCGGCTGGACGGTTGGCTGAAACCCCAAACGCACGCGCACAAGGTTGCGCGTGGGGGAAGGGGTACCGGCCTCGTAAAACCTGCGCTGGCGGTGGCGCTGCTCGCTGCCCTGGGTGGCGGGGCGTATGTTTTCGGTGCCTTCGACGCGCTGTTCCCCCCTGCCCTGCCGCAGGCCGCGCCCTATACGCTCAGCGCCTCTGCGGGCCCCGAAGGCGACACGCTGACCGGCAATGTACCCGATGCGGCCAGTGCCGATCTGCTGCGCGCGGCCTACGCGGGCGCCACCGGAGAGGCTCCGCCCCCGAACGCGCTGACGCTGGCGACGGGGCTGCCGGATCCGGAATGGCCCGCGCATGTGGCCGATCTGATCACTCTTATGGAACCTTTGGCCGAATGGCAGATCGATATCAGCGATACCGACGTGACGCTCGCCGGGCTTGCCCCCGACGCGCCGACCCGCGATGCGCTGGACGCATCCTTGCGGAACTGGACCGGCCGCAGCGCAATGCAGCTTCACAGCGATATTCTGGCCGGGCCCGAAAACCTCGCCACCGGGGCGCTGGAGCCGGTTCTGGCCACGCGCGCAACCTGCGGTCCGCTGACGATTACAGGTGCCGAAAACGGCGTCTTCGGGATGTTCGACCCGGTCACGATCACCGGGGATCTGGCAGCGCCGGGCGATATGGAAGCGGTGAAACAGGCCTTGACTCCCATGACCGGCGAGCGCGCGCTGCGGATCGAGGCGACGGTGCTCAACTCCGATCTCTGCGCGATCCGCGCCGTGATGCCAAAGGGGGTGGGGGCGGGCGCCGTCTCGATCTGGCTGGGGCGCGGCGAGGCGGGCGAGACGGTGCTGAGCGGTATCTATCACACCGGCGAAAACCCTGTCGTGGACGTGCAGCTACCGGCCTCGTTCATTGATGCATCGCTCTGGGTGATGGTGGTCGACAATACCGGCAAGGTGTTCAACATCCTTCCCAATATCAACCAGACCGATCACCGGGCGGGCGATCTGGGGGTTGTTGAAAACGGGATGCGGCGGGTGCGTGTCCTCTGGCCCCCCAAGGCCCTGCAGGACGATCCGAGCCGCCTTGCCATCGAGGTCGATGCCGAAAATTACGGCAAGTCCGAGATCATCGCGATCCTGTCGAAAACCTCGCTTTTCGATCTGCGCCGTCCGCGCGACGAAAGCGTCGGATCGCTGGCAGATGCGTTGAAGCAGACCCTGAGGGGGCGCGAGGCGGATATCATCGGTGTTGCATCCAGAATCATCGACGCGCGGCCCTGAGTGGATCACGAGATATGGGCAAAAGTTGGTGACGCTTGATCAGGCGGCATTGTGAAGTTGGCG
>JAUNVT010000021.1:5984-32820 GCA_030540655.1 Rhodobacterales bacterium | reverse complement strand
AAATCCGGGCCTTTCCGAAGGGCGGCGGTATTACACCATCCGGTGGGACACTATCGGCTGCGGCCTCGCAATAGGTGGAGCCAAGGCGTTTCGAGACGCAGAAAGAGGCTGTGATACGTGCGTTTCCGGAACAAGCGGTCGATGTCACGCAACCTGACGACGCGGAGATAAAGGCCGAGTGAGCTAAGGATCCCGGACGGTTCCGCATGCCGCCCCTGTGGCAGATGTCGTATAAACTGTGCGCCTGCGATCCCCGGGATGAGCCGAGGCGCGCGAAGGCATTGGCGCGTGCGACGGCCTTTGCGAATATGGTTGCCCACAGTCCGAAGGCATTTTCTGCACTGGCATCCAGCGAGAGCGATTGCGGTTCAAAATCCGCCAATGGCGCACTGAGGCCGGGCAATACTGTCCCTGAATTCGAACGGTGTTGCGCAGGCTTGCCGAGGGCGAAACAACTTTCAAGCCGGTGCTGACGTGTCATTGGAATCGGATCATCTGCCTCAATGCTTTGGCTCAAGGGGCATGTGCTGCTATTCGACACGGTCCGAGGAAAGATAGCGGAGGCCATGGAAAAAGCGGCTTGGGCAGTGCAGGCGCGCCAGTAAGTCAGTGGCTTATTATGGCCGCGAATATTCAGGGCGCAGATTTCCGGATGATGTAACTGGCATGGATACAAGGTTCCAGCTCTCTGCGAAAAGGCCTTCGCGCGGTCACGGCGCCGCGCGACACACACTTACTCGAAGCGATCAGAATGCCTGGTCGACCGCCGATGTTTCCATCTGTTCAATGTATCAAGAGTTCAACCGGATCATTCCCACTCGATGGTGCCTGGCGGTTTGCTGGTGATGTCATAGGTCACCCGGTTGATGCCGCGCACCTCGTTGATGATACGGGTAGCCGTTTCACCCAGAAAATCATGGGTGAAGGGGTAGTAATCAGCAGTCATGCCATCGACCGATGTGACCGCGCGCAGGGCGCAGGCAAAATCATAGGTGCGGCTGTCACCCATGACACCCACGGTACGGACGGGAAGGATGGCGACAAAGGCCTGCCAGATATCATTATAAAGACCGTGTTTTCGGATCTGGTCGATATAGACCGCGTCCGCCTTGCGCAGGATGTCCAGCTTCTCGCGCGTGATCTCGCCCGGACAGCGGATGGCAAGGCCGGGGCCGGGAAAGGGGTGACGTCCGATGAAGCTGGCGGGCAGGCCCAGTTCCATCCCCAGCGCGCGAACCTCGTCCTTGAACAGCTCACGTAGCGGCTCGATCAGTTTCAGACCCATCTTTTCGGGCAGGCCGCCCACATTATGGTGCGATTTTATGGTGACGGAGGGCCCGCCGGAGAAGCTGACGGATTCGATGACGTCCGGGTAAAGCGTTCCCTGCGCCAGAAATTCGGCACCCTCTATACCATTTGCGTATTTCTGGAAGACATCGATAAACAGGCGGCCGATGATCTTTCGTTTCGTTTCCGGATCGCTGACGCCGTCAAGCTCGCCCAGAAACAGTTCTGCCTCATCCGCGTGGATCAGCGGAATGTTGTAATGGTCGCGGAACATGGTCACGACTTCGTCCGCCTCTGCCTGTCGCAGCAGCCCGTGATCGACGAACACGCATGTCAGCTGGTCGCCGATCGCCTCGTGGATCAGCACGGCGGCCACCGATGAATCAACACCGCCCGACAGGCCGCAGATCACTTGCTTGTCGCCCACCTGCTCGCGAATCTGGCGCACAGCCTCCTCGCGATAGGCGGCCATGGTCCAGTCGCCGGTAAATCCGGCATCCTGTATGAAATTCTGAAGCAAAGTCTTGCCGTTCGGCGTGTGATGCACCTCGGGGTGGAACTGCACCGCGTAGAAGCGGCGATCCAGATCGGCAGTGACGGCAAAGGGCGCGCCGGGGGAGGTGCCGTAGATTTCGAACCCGGGCGCCAGGGCCGCGACGTGATCGCCATGGCTCATCCAGACCTGTTCGCGCTGCTCCATGAACCAGCCTGTCAGCAGGTCGATGCGTGTATCCGTCGGGGTAACATAAGCGCGGCCAAACTCGGCTGTGCCGTCGCCGCGCTCCACCTTGCCGCCCAGCATCTGCATCATCACCTGCTGGCCATAGCAAATGCCCAGCACCGGCACGTTCATTTGGAAAACCGATTCCGGCGGGCGGGGCGATCCTTCGTCGATGACGCTGGCAGGGCCGCCAGACAGGATGATCGCACGGGGAGCCAACTCCTGCAAAAACGCGTCCGTCACCTTTTGAAAGGGATGGATTTCGCAATAGACGTCCAGCTCGCGCAGGCGGCGCGCGATAAGCTGCGTTACCTGGCTGCCGAAGTCGATGATAAGAAGGCATTCGTGATGTATCTCGCTCATGTCCGCCTAGTATGACGGACGGTGCATCTGCGCAAGAGGCCGGCGCGTGTCGCTTTTCTTGCGCAAGCGGCGTAAACATTGCGCCCTTTCACCCGCCTGTGGTTTATGCAGGTGCAAACTGACCGGCCCGAAAAAGGGGCCTCGCATCTGTGAAAGGGCACATCATGGCACAAGTCGAGGCGCCAAGGCGCGCACGGGGCGGCGGCGGGGCCGCGCGGCGGGCTGAACGCACCGCCGTCAGCGTCGAGACGGCCAGGTATATAGAGCGCAACATCCCCGTTTATAATATGCTGGGCGATGAGGCGTTGGAGATCATTGAGGCGAACGCAGAAACCGTGCTGGCGGAAATCGGCGTGAATGTCGTCGACAACCCCAAGGCGCTGGAGCGTTGGCGTGATGCGGGCGCCGAGATCGAGGGTGAGCGGGTGCGCATCCCCCGGGGCCTCGCGCGCAAGCTCTGCGCCACTGCGCCCAGCCGCATCACGCAACACTCCCGCAATCCGGACCGCACCATTGAAATCGGTGGCAACACGCTTGTCACGGCGCCAGTCTATGGCCCCCCCTTCGTGCGCGACATGGAGGGCGGGCGGCGCTATGCCACGATGGATGATTTCCGCAAGTTCGTGAAGCTGGGCTACATGTCCAAGTGGCTGCACATGTCGGGTGGCACGGTGTGTGAGCCGACGGACATCCCCGTGAACAAGCGGCATCTGGATATGCTGCACGCACATATGACCCTGTCGGACAAGCCGTTCATGGGATCGGTCACCGATCCCAGCCGCGCGCAGGACAGCGTGGACATGTGCGGAATCCTGTTCGGCGAAAAGTTCGTGCAGGATAACACGGTGATGACGTCGCTGATCAACGTCAATTCGCCCATGACCTTCGACGATGTGATGATGGGCGCGCTGGAGGTTTATGCAGCGAACAATCAGGCTTGCGTCATTTCTCCCTTTATCGTGGGTGGCGCGATGGCCCCGGTATCGGTCATCGGAACGCTGACGCAGGTTCTGGCCGAGGTGCTGGCTGGGGTCGCCTATAGTCAACTGGTTCGGCCCGGCGCGCCCGTGATCTTCGGAGCCTTTGTAACCTCGATCGATATGAACTCGGGCGCGCCCACCTTCGGGACGCCCGAGGCAAGCCATATACTTTATGGCGCGGGACAACTGGCGCGGCGGATGAACCTTCCGTTCCGCTCGGGCGGGGCGCTCTGCGGGTCAAAACTTCCCGATGCGCAGGCGGCCTACGAATCGGCCAATACGCTGAATGCGGCGCTGCTGGGGGGCGTGAACTTCATGCTGCACGCCTGCGGCTGGCTTGAGGGCGGGCTGGTTGCCGGGTTCGAGAAGTTCGTGATGGATGCGGATCAGCTTGGCATCCTGCATCATATGGCGCGCGGTGTGCAGCATGATGCAAACGGGCAGGCAATGGATGCCATACGCGAGGTCGGGCCCGGCGGGCATTATCTGGGATGTGCCCACACACAGGCCAATTTCAAGGATGCGTTCTGGCGCACCGAGCTTCTGGATTACAAACCCTTCGAGACCTGGGATGAGGAAGGCGCGCGTGATACGATGACCCTGGCCAATCTGCGCATGCACCGGATGCTGGACACGTATCGGCGCCCGGCGCTGGATCAGGGCATCGCCGACGCGCTGGATGAATTTATCGCGAAAAAGAAGGCGTCCATGCCCGACGCCTTCGTCTAGCCCCTCCGCCTGCGCGGCCTGCGATCAGGCCGCGCTTACACTGCGCAGAATCCGCGCCTCGCCCAACATGGCGATAAGGATTTCCACATGGCGCGTTGCGGAATACCGCGTGCGGTCGCTATGCCTTTGCTGATTGAGCTCCTCCTCCATCTCTGTCAGCCGCGCCAGCGCGGCTGCGCCGCGTGGCAACGCGCCATATCCGAAATGACGGCGCAGATGCGCGTCGCGGCGATAGTCCGCGGCGCCGATCCGCGCCGCATGGATCAAAAGGTGCGGCCTGCGAAGGCTGTCGAGAGTTTTGAGGACGTCTTGCATGATGATCTCCGATCTGAATGACGCCGTTTCCATGACACAACCCTAGCGGGTGTTGCGTGATCATCTGAATCACCGCGCGGTGCTATTTCTGTTTGTTTACAGTTTGACAATCATTGTTGACGCCACGTTGACAATTAACGAACTGGAAATCTTTTCGCGCGCAGGTTGCAAACCTCAAGACGTTAACAAGTCTGTGCAAACACCAAACAGCGTCAATGGGTTACGCCCCGCATGGCCGCTGTGCTCAAGGCTAAAGAAGGGTCATATGTCGGATCGAGGAACAGACGCCAGTTCGGTGCGTGCTATGCCGTCCTGGGTGCCGCAAGGGGCGAAACTTTATCTTGCCCATACCGAAGATGGCTCGTCGATACGGGCACTGGCTCGGGCAAGCGGCTGTCATGCCTCAACGGTGCTGCGCCGTATCCGTGCATATGAAGCCCGCCGCGACGATCCCATGGTGGACGAGGCTCTGCGTCGTCTGGGATGCCGCGCAGCCCCGCGGGAAAAGGCCGGTTCTCTGCATCAGGAGACTGCCATGACACTTGATACCGATACAAGACATATAGCCGAGGTGACCGAAACACAGCTGCGCGCCGAAGGATTGCGCATCCTGCACCGGATGAGCGAGACGGGGGCCGTTCTGGCCGTCGCAGCGCAGATGGACAAGGCCGTTGTCGTGCGCGACGGCGAGCAGGGCGATGCAGCGCGGACCGCCGTTGTTGACCGCCCGGTGGTTGAAGCGATGGCGCTGAAAGGATGGATCGCCTGTGATGCGCCGGGGCGGGTTGCGCGCTATCACATCACCAAGGCTGGTCGCACGATGTTGGGCACGATGGTGGCCGAGGCTGAAAACCGCGCGTCGGGTTTCAGCGAGGCGCAGGCACCGTTTTCAGGTCCGGTCAGTCAAGAGGATGTTGAAATCGCGCCCCGCCGTCCGCGCTATAGTGTTGCGGAAAGCCCCCTTGTCGCGCTCGCCCGCCGCAAGGACAGCGACGGCAGGCAGTTCATTCCCAATGATCTGGTCCGCGCGGGCGAACGTCTGCGGGAGGATTTCGAGCTGTCGCAGATGGGCCCGCGCGTCACCCAGGACTGGAGCCGGTTCCTGACCACGCCGGGCGGGGGAAGCGGGGCAGGGTCGGGGCACGCGGGCGGGTTCGAGGCCGCGCGCCGCCGCGTCGAAGGTGCGCTGCATGATCTGGGACCGGGTCTTGGCGATATCGCTCTTCGCTGCTGCTGCCACCTTGAAGGGCTGGAGCGGGCTGAAAAGCGCATGGGCTGGTCCGCGCGGTCGGGCAAGATCGTCCTGCGCATCGCGCTCCAGCGGCTCAAGCGCCACTATGACAGTTTGGGCGAAGCGGGCAGCATGATCGGCTAAGCTGTACCCAACAACTCGGGCGCTGCCTTGGCGCAGCGCCCGAAGCGGCCAGACTGATTGGTAAACCGCCGCGTTTGACGGGCCTGGTCTGTCAGAGGGGATAACGCAGGATCGCAGCCAACTCCTTGCCGCCCGGAATATCACCCTTGCGCACGGCCAGAACCCGGGCACCGCTTTGCAGCGCACGTCCGGCGATTTCGTCCACGATGCCGTAACTGGACGCGCCTGGCTTATCCGCAAACTTGATGGCGCCAGAGTCTTCGTCCACCGTTCCAATGGTAACAGAGTCAAAGTCTACCAAAAGCGTGTCGATGCCGCCGAATGTCGCCGCGCGCGCCGCATCGGACGTGTCGGTCGTGGTGCGATTCTGACCGGTCTGTTTATCGAACGCACTGTGGAAATCCTGAATCTCCCTTTCGTATTTTGCATCCAGAACCGGGCGTGCTGCCTCGGCCAGTTCTGCGGGCGTCATCCGGTCCGGGCTGGTTTCGATCGACTGATCTGCCAGAGGCAGCGAGGTCAGCGACCGGAACAGCGCATCTACTGGCAATGTCGATGCCAGAATAATGGGCGTATCAGTGCCTTGAAGGATGGGGCGCAGCGCCGTATCGATCTGCCGGACATATTGCCCAAGGCGGACTTTTTGTCCCTCCAGCCCCTGTATCCGCCGTCCCGCGCCTGACTCGTTGATTGATTTCTTGCCAACGGCGCTTGCCGCGTCCTTTGGCATGCCTTGCACCTTGATTTCGCGTGCCGGGCTGTTCGCCGACATTTCAATCAGCCGCACCGCGTTTTCCGATACGGCCAGAACATAGGCCACATGCGCAAAGGTCACGGTGCGCAGGAGCGGCTTCAGGTGAAACCGATCGGACACTTCGACCATGTCATGCAGTTCATTGGCCAGGCGATAGGTCTGTATCCGTTCCGGCGTGACCAGAATGGCAAGGCTGTTTGCCTGATGTTCCCAGAAATCCTCATCCTCCTGAAGAATTGCCAGATGTTCCTCCAGCGGCCAGATGCGTCGCTTGGGCAGGCCGGCCTCCTCCAGCTGTGTGATGGCCTTGCGTACCAGATTACCGAGATTGGTCCGGCTTTGCCCGATATCCTGCGTCACCGCAGTCGTTTTGAGGTAGATCGACACGCAGGCATCCGACCGCGTCCGATGAAGCGCGCCGATCTGGTTCAATGTGGGGGTTTCAATATAAAGCAATGGTATCTCCTTGATCGTCTGCCGCATCGCAATGCGCCCGGCAGTCGGGATTATGCGCCGTGCCGCTGGACTTGCATCCCAAGTCGCAAAAATATGCGGAATGCAACGTGGCTTTAAACGCTTTTGCGTCGAATTCGCCGTGAACGTCGCGCGTCTGTGCCTGAGTGGCAAGAGGCAGAACGGCATTTGGCTGGACAACCTATCCGATCCTGCAGATCTTCGAGGATAAGGAACGGCACAACGGCGAGATTTTGCTTATTATCCTCGTTGGATTCACCCGACAAAAAGAGATAAAGCAATGAGATGGATCAGGAAACGGTCAAAATTGCCGAACCCAAGGGCAGCCAGCGGGGAGACATGCATCTTCCCCGTGCGGTCGTCTCGGGCGGGTGCCTGCTCCTGTCGGGTCGCCTTTTAATTGAAAATATCGTCCATCTGCCGGGTGATTTTCACGCCGCTTCCAGCAGCGTCGCGGCAATCGACATCGCTCAGGTTATCAGTTTGGATACGGCTGGTGCATGGTATGTTGTTGCGATGCAAGGTCGGCTGGCGGGCGACGGAGGAGATGTTCCTGTCACCGGCGCGGATGATGCGCAGAAGCAATTGCTGGAAACCGTGCGCCGCTGCATGCCCCCCAGGGAGGCCGAGGCTGCCCGCCCTCGCAGCATTTCCGACCGGCTGGAGGCGCTGGGGCGCAAGACAGCGGCGGGCGGCCATGTTGCGCTGGAGTTGACTGGTTTTCTGGGGCAAGTCATTGCCGCGCTGGGCGCGGTCGTGATCCGTCCAAAGCGCCTTCGGCTCACCTCTCTAGTGCATCACATGCAGGAAGTCGGATGGAACGCAATTCCCATCGTTGCGCTGATGTCCTTCCTGATCGGTGTTGTCCTCGCCTTTCAGGGATCGGTGCAGCTGCGCCAGTTCGGGGCCGAAGTGTTCGTTGTCGATCTGATCGCGATTTCGGTCTTGCGCGAACTGGGCATCCTTCTGACCGCAATTGTGATTGCGGGACGGTCGGGATCGGCCTTCACCGCTGCCATTGGATCAATGAAAATGCGCGAGGAGGTTGACGCGATGCGTACGCTCGGCCTTGATCCGATTGACATTCTGGTTGTCCCGCGCGTTCTGGCGCTGATCCTGATGTTGCCGGTGCTGGGGCTGATCTCGGATCTTTCGGGGCTGATCGGGGGCGCCATGATGTCATGGATCGAACTGGGTGTATCGCCGCCGGTATTTCAGAGCCGGCTGGTCAGCAACACGGATGTCTGGCACTTCCTCGTGGGCATGATCAAGGCACCGTTCTTTGCGATGATCATCGGCATCATCGGCTGCTACGAGGGGTTGAAAGTGGGCGGAAATGCGGAATCCCTTGGCAGGCTGACCTCGACTTCGGTCGTGCTGTCGATCTTCATGGTGATCGTGGCCGATGCCCTGTTTTCGGTCGTGTTTGCACTGGTCGGTGTATGACGGATGATGCGCCGATCATAAAGGTGCGCGGGCTCGTCAAGGCCTTTGGCACCCATGTCGTGCATGACGGTCTGGATCTGGACGTGCGCCGGGGCGAAATCATCGGCATTGTCGGCGGGTCGGGCACCGGCAAATCGGTGCTGCTGCAACAGATCGTTGGCCTTTTGACGCCCGATGCGGGCAGTATCGAGGTGTTCGGCCAGAGCGTTCAGGGCACCCCGCCCGAAGAATATCGCCAGTTGCGCCGCCGCTGGGGCGTGATGTTTCAGGACGGAGCGCTCTTTTCCTCCCTGACGGTGCGCCAGAATGTCGAGGCGCCGATGCGCGAACAGTTGGATCTTCCGAATGATCTGCGCGAGACGCTCGCCGGTATCAAGGTGCGTATGGTAGGGCTGGAGGAGGTTGCGCAGACGAAATTCCCGTCGGAATTGTCGGGCGGGATGCGCAAACGCGCCGGCTTTGCCCGCGCCATCGCGCTCGATCCTGAAATCGTGTTCCTTGACGAGCCGACTGCCGGGCTGGACCCGATCGGTGCGGCGGCGTTCGATACGTTGATCCGGCAGTTGCAGGCCGCGCTGGGGCTGACTGTGTTTCTGGTGACGCATGATCTGGATTCGCTGCATGCGATCTGCGACCGTGTCGCCGTGCTGGCCGAGAAAAAAGTGCTGGCAGTCGGCACGATGCAGGACATGCTGAAAGTGGATCACCCTTGGGTGCACGAATATTTCCATGGCCCGCGCGCACGTGCGGCTTTGGCAAGTGATGAAAAGGTGGAGTAATGGAAACCCGGGCGAATTATATCCTGATCGGTGCCTTTACCCTGCTGGGGATCTTCGGCAGCCTTGCGTTCGCGGTATGGTTATCTTCGGTGCAGCTTGACCGGCAATACGCGCAATATGGCATTCTGTTTGACGATGTGTCGGGCCTCAGCGCGTCGGGAGACGTCGTGTTCAACGGCATCAACGTGGGCAGCGTGATCGAATTGCATATCTTCGACCCCGATCCCTCCAAAGTCTATGTCGGTATCGAAGTGGATGCCGAAACACCGATCCGCACCAATACTGTCGCGCAGCTCAGCTCGTCCGGCGTGACGGGCGTGGCTTATATCTCGCTCACCAGCACGGGGGGAGAGGCAACGCCGCTGATATCGGAGGGGGACACGGTGCCTCTCATCCCGTCGCGCCGGTCCACCGTGCAGCAACTGGTCGAGGATGCGCCCGACCTCATATCCGAGGCGACAAAGCTGCTGACGCAGTTTCAGACCATCGCCGGGCCCGAAAATCAGAAATATGTGGCGAATATCCTCAGCAACCTGAGTGTGGCATCCGGCGGACTTGAAAACGCCCTGACGGATTTTTCCGCCATAACCGGAACCGTCTCGGAAGCGACGGCCCAGATTTCGCGTTTCAGTCTCCGACTGGAGGCAATGAGTTCCGCCGCCGAACAGACGATGGCCTCGGCTACCGATGCGTTCGATACCGCAAACGCGGTGATCGGATCCTCCGGCTCTGCCATCGACAGCGCCGGAGCGGCCTTTGCCGAGGCCGAGGCGCTTATGCGCGATCAGGTGCCCGGTATCGCGGCTCAAGTATCGGAAACGCTCGCGACGCTGAACGGCGCCATCACCGACCTGTCCAGCCGGTCCGCAGAAACCTTGGGGGGATTCGATGAAACCGCCGGTCTTTTGAACGCGCGCCTGACCGAGCTTGAGACGACGCTCGCAGAGGCCAGCGCCAGCTTTGATGCGGTAACGAGTGCCTCGGATAGCTTTTATGCTCTGGTCGAGGGCGACGGCACGCAGCTGGTCGCTGATGCGCGGGATGTACTGGCCGAGGCGAGCAGCACCATTGTCAAGATCGGGGCAATCATGGATGAAGATGTGCCTGCCATGACGCGCGACATACGTAGCGCCGTTGCCACCGCATCGCAGGCAGTTGACAAGGTCGCGGGCGACCTGGCGGGTTTCACGGACAGGCTGGATCCGCTGGCAAGCGATACGAGCGCCGCCGTCAATGCGGCAACGGATATGTTTACGCGCGCCACCACGACGCTGGACGGAATCGACAATTCACTGGTCACAGCCGACAAGGCATTGGTCTCTGCGCAGCAGGCCTTCGACAGCGCGGATGAGGCGCTGTCTACCGACTTTGGTCCGGCACTGGCGGATATCCGTGCAGCTACTGACCGGATCGGCGGCGCGGCCCAGCAGGTATCCCAGGATCTGCCCCAGATCACCGCCGATCTGCGCGGCCTGATCGCCCGTGCAGACGGCGTTGTGGCGCAGGTTCAGAGCATCACCAGCGATGCCGCCCCCGGCATCCGGAATTTTACAGCCAACGGCCTGAATGAGCTGGGCCGTCTCAGCGGCGAGGCCCGCACTCTGGTGCGATCGCTGGAGCAGCTGGTGCGCCGTATCGGTAACAATCCCGCACGTTTCCTTCTTCAGGACCGCGTGCCTGAATATCGGAGATGACGAAATGCAACACCAGAATCTGACGCGCCGATTTGCGATGCTGGGGGCCATGGCCAGCCTCGGAGGGTGCAGCGCACTTTCTTCGCTCAACGCGGCGGCGACGCCCCTGAATACCTATGATCTGGCGCCCGCGCCGGGGTCTACCGCGGGGCGCCGGTCGGGGCGCACGGTGCTGGTGGCGCAGCCCGACGCGCCTGCGGGGATCAACACGGACCGTATCATGATTAGGCAAGGCGCGTCTTTCATAAGCTACCTGCCCAATGCCCGCTGGGCGGACGATCTGCCAAATGTGATGCAGTCGCTGCTGATCCGCTCGATTGCCGGGACAGGACGGATGGGATATGTGGGCGTCAGCGAGGGCGGTCCGGTGCCCGACTATGCCCTGCTGACGCGCATCGATAGCTTTGAGGTCACGGTTGCGGGTGCGGCGGTGATCGCGCAAGTTGACATAAGCCTGACCATGTTGCGCGACAGCGATCAGACGGCATTGAAGACACGGAATTTTCGTAATCAGGTGGGCGCAGGAAGCGATCAACCGCAGGTCATTGTCGCGGCATTTCAGGCAATTCTGAACGCTCTTTTGCCTGAAATGGCCGATTGGGTGGCGGCGACCTGAACGGCCGCGGACAGACCCTGCCGAAAAGGATCAGTCCAGAAAAGCCTTCTCCACGACATATTCGCGGGGGGCGGAATTGGCACCCTCGCGCAGACCGTATTCTTCGAACAAGGCCTTCAGATCCAGATTGAACGACAGGTTGCCGCAGATCATCGCGCGATCCGTCTCCGGGCAAAGCGGCGGCACACCCAGATCCTCATATACCTCGCCTGAGCGCATCAGATCGGTGATGCGTCCCATCTTGGCGCTTTCTTCCCGGGTGGTGGTTGGGTAATAGCGCAGCTTGTCGGCGAATCCGCCGCCAATCAGTTCTTCCAATATTTCATCCTGCCGGATGGAGTCGATCAATTGAGCGCCATAGGCCAGTTCGCCGGTTGTGCGGCAGGTATGGGTGACGATCACCTCGTCATAATCCTCGTAGGTTTGCGGATCGCGCAGAAGCGACGCGAACGGCGCAAAACCGGTGCCGGTGGCAAAGAGCCACAGCCGCTTGCCCGGCAGCAAGGCATCATGCACCAGCGTACCCACGGGTTTGGGGCGCAGGATGATCTGGTCGCCCGGCTGAATATGCTGCAACTTCGAAGTCAGCGGCCCATCTTCAACCTTGATGGAATAAAACTCCAATTCGTCATCCCATGAAGGGGACGCGATGGAATAGGCGCGCAGCAGCGGTTTTTGCTTGCCGGTTTTCGGATCGGGATCGCCCATCAAGCCAATCATCACGAATTCTCCCGAACGGAAGCGCAGGGAGGCCGGCCGTGTCACCCGAAAGGAGAACAACCTGTCGGTCCAATGCGTGACCTGCGTCACGGTCTGCGCATCGGGCAGGGCGGATTTGGCGCGCGCCGAGGCGGGCGCCGTGTTCGTCTGAGCGTCAATCACTTGGGTCATCTCGTTCATTTTGGCCATTCGCCGATATCATAACACCGGCGCCTTATCCTAGTCTTTGCGTTATATCAGATGTAAGCCACGATTACCCGCGCAGTCGCGCCTGGTAATCATGCGCGCGCCAATTCGCGCGGAACTGCCATTGTTCTTCTGTCTGACGTGCGGCCAGATCAGGGGAAATTTCAACCTCGTCAAATCCACAGCGCCGCGCCATGGCATATTGATCAGCCAGAACATGTCCATGTGCGCGCAGCCGTCCCTTGTATCCCATCAGCCGTAGCTGCCGCGCAATGGAAAATCCGCGCCCGTCAGACGAGCTGGGAAAATCAACGCGGATCATGGCGATATCAGGCAACCTGCCAACCAGTTCGGCAGGATCGATGCTGTTGGGCAGGTCGATGCCGACACCATCGCGCGCATCCTCAAGCGCGACGATGGGCAGGATCCAGTCATCGGGGACAAACCCCGCGTCGGTCACGATTACATTCATGCATCTGCTCCTTGTCTGATCGGTTTGCCATCCACGAAATGAATGCCACATTCTGTTTTCTCCCGGCCTTTCCAGCGGCCTGCGCGTTCATCCTCACCCGGTTTCACGGGTGATGTGCAGGGCATGCAGCCGATGGAAGGATAACCCTGCGCAACCAGAGGATGGCGCGGCAGCCGGTTTTCCTCGATATAGGTGCGCGCATCTCCCTGCTGCCAATGTGCCAGCGGATTGACCTTCAACCGGTTTGCGCCGTCTTCGACTTCAAAGAATTCCAGTGAAGCCCGCGTGCCGCCCTGATAGCGTTTGCGTCCGGTAATCCACCCGTCAAACCCCTCCAGCGCGCCCTGAAGCGGCACAGATTTGCGCAGTGTGCAGCAGGCGTCGGGATCGCTGCGATGCAGCATCGCTGCCGGGTCCCGCGCGCGGGCAGCGGCCTCATTTGGGCGGATCAGGCGCATGTCGCGCAGGCCCAGACGCTCGGCAAGCTCTTGCTGGTAGACCAGCGTTTCCGTGAAGAGCATCCCTGTTTCCAGAAAGATAACCGGGGTTTCGCGCCGTGCAAGTGCGACCATATGGAGCAGAACAACCGATTCCGCCCCAAAGCTCGACACAAGCGCAAGCTCACCGACATCCGGATCATGCAGTGCGCGCGCCAGCACGGCAATTGCCGAATGATGGCGGTAGGCCGCATTGAGGAAAGCTGCCTTTTCATACAGATCGGGCAGATCCGGTTTTTCGAGATCAGGCAGGGACATGAGGTTTGGCTTTTATTTTGACGGGTCTGGCCGCTTTGGCTGCGCCATAGAGGGCCGCCTTGAAAGGATCCATCCCGACGCGGCGGTAGGCGGCCAGAAACGTTTCGGATTCGTCTGTACGCAGGTCAAGATAAGCCAGCATGATTTTCTCGATCGCAGGCACAATATCTTCGGCGGCAAAGCCCGGGCCTGTCCGGTCGCCCAACTGTGCATCTGGTCCGCCATCCCCGCCGATGGTGATCTGGTAGCTTTCGACGCCCGCCCGGTCGAGGCCAAGGATTCCGATATGACCAACGTGATGATGCCCACACGCGTTGATGCAGCCGGAAATCTTGATCTTCATCTCGCCGATTTCATGCTCCAGCTTCAACGCGTCAAAGCGCAGCGCGATTTCCTGTGCGATCGGGATCGAACGTGCGGTGGCAAGCGCGCAGTAATCCATGCCGGGGCAGGCGATGATATCGCTGATCAGGCCGATATTCGCAGTGGCCAGCCGCGCCTCGCGCAATGCGGCGTGGACGGCGGGCAGGTCGGATTTGTGGACATGCGGCAGAATGACATTTTGCTCATGGCTGATGCGCAGCTCGTCATGGCCATAGCGTTCGGCCAGATCGGCCATGACACGCATCTGCGCGCCGGTAGCATCGCCGGGCGTCTCCCCATGCGCCTTGAGGCTGATGGACACGATGGCATAGCCGGGAACCCGGTGCTCGGACAGGTTGGTATCTGCCCAGGCGCGGAATACCGGATCGGCTGCGCGGGCGGCGTCATAAGCATCCGTCGGTCCCTGCCGGAATTCGGGCGCAGCAAAGTCAGCCCGGATTGCCCCCAGCACTTGCTGATCAATCCCTGTGAAAGCGGGACGGATCAGTGCATAGCGCGCCTCAACGCGGGCACGGATATCTTCAATTCCATGCTCATGCACCGTGATCTTGATCCGCGACTTGAACTTGTTATCGCGCCGACCGATGGAATTCCAGACACTGACGACTGCCTCCAGATAGGAAAGAAGGTCCTCCTCAGGCAGGAAATCGTGCAGCACCTTGCCAATCATCGGTGTGCGGCCCAGACCGCCCCCCACCAACACCTGATAGCCAATATCCTGGCCACGCTGCACAATACGCAAGCCGATATCATGCGCCAGAGTTACCGCCCGGTCCATCGGGCTGCCGGTAACGGCAACCTTGAACTTGCGCGGCAAAGCCTGAAATTCAGGATGGTCCGTGGACCATTGGCGGATCAGTTCCGCGATCGGGCGCGGATCGGCGACTTCATCAGCGGCGGCGCCGGCAAAATGGTCGGCCGTGACGTTGCGGATCGTGTTGCCGCTCGTCTGGATTGCATGCATCTGCACTTCGCCCAAGGAGTCCAGAATGTCCGGCACCTCGGCCAGCTTCGGCCAATTGAACTGGATGTTCTGGCGGGTCGTGAAATGGCCATAACCCTTATCCCACCGATCCGCGACCATGGCCAACCGGCGCATCTTGCGACTGTCCAGCGTGCCGTAGGGGATTGCGACGCGCAGCATGTAGGCGTGCAATTGCAGATAAAGACCGTTCATCAGGCGCAGTGGCTTGAATTCCTCTTCGGTGAGGCTGCCATCAACGCGGCGCGCCACCTGCGACCGGAACTGCCTGTTACGCTCGGCCACGAAGGCGGCGTCAAACTCGGAATAGGTATACATCAACTCAGCTCTGCCTGCTTGCCATGATGGTAGTTGGAGGGGCCGTTACGGCGAAACTCCTCACGGAAATGCGTGGGGGATGGAGTGCCCATGTCCGTCGAGACTTCGGCAAGGTAGACATCCACCACCTCGGCGGTGCGACTTTGCGCAGTCAGAAGCCGGAAAACCGCATCGGCCTCGTCGGTCAGAATTGCAGCCTCGGCCAGATGGCGTGTCCAGGTATCGGCGTCGGTCAGATAGACCACGTCGCCTTCCAGAAGCGCATTGGCGGTGATGACTTTTGGAGTGTATTCGCGGGGCATTATGCTATCTCCTCAAGAGGATAAAGATGGGGGACGGGCGCGATGCCCGAAATGATCTGAGGTGGAAGACCGGCATGCAGACACGCCTGTAGCAGCCACGCATCGGGCGCCGAGGACACCAGACAAATGACGTGATCGCCTCGCCGTGCGGCCTCGATCAGAGGCCGGGCGTCTGCGGGCATGGCCTCAAATGCAGCCTCACGCCGCGCAAGGTCCAGCACTTGCAGAGGGATGCGCGGGCCATGAAAGACCAGATCGGCCTCGTGCAGGACCCGGCGGGTCTTTTGAGGCAGAAGTTCGGGATCCGGACTGGCGACAATGGCAAAGGTAACGCGCCCGGCAGTGGGTGCCGCCGCCAGATGCTGCTCCAATTCGTCGGCCAGAACGCGGTGCAGGTCCGCATCCGGGTTCTGCTCCAGCGCTGCGGGACCTGCGCGAAAGAAGAACCCGCTCCAGAAGGCCCGGCGCACGCGGCCCATTGGCATGACATTTGCAAGACTGCGAAATCCGCGGGCAGCAATGGCCAGCGGTCCCAGCTCATTAGGCAGAAGCGCTTCGATATCGGCCTTCAAGGCGCGCGCCAGCACAGGGGCCGCACCCTCCGTGCCAATCGCGACCGTGACGGGATCGCGGTCCACGATCGCGGGCGTGATGAACTGGCTGCCCTCAAGATTATCGACGATATTGGTCAACGCACCATCAGCGCGGGCAAGCGTTACAGTGCGGGCGTCCTCGGTCGCGTCCTCGTCCGCTGCGTAAAACAGCACAGCACAAAGCGCGTCGCCCGGCTCCATCGCGCGACGCCGCAGGGCGATACGGCCCTCCTTCGCCCACGCTTCGATCTGGGCGGCGGGCGCGGGCGCGAATACAGTCAGGTGGGCGTCTGTCTTCAGCAGCAGGCGAAGCTTGGCCAGTGCCGCATCGCCACCGCCGGACAAAACGATGCGCCGCCCTTCCAGCGCGATGAAGATGGGAAAGTGTTTCAAGGCCTGTCCAATCCGTTTGACTTCACCCTTTATAGAAAATAATCCCATATGAGCGCCATATACCCCGGGCAATAAGGAAATTCGTTCCTGAGCAACCCGCAATCCATGGCAAAATTCTAGGGAATGGAGAAATCAGGAATGGCTGTTCGTCTGGATGAACTGGATCGGAAGATCCTCGCGGAACTGCAGGCCGATGGGGGGCAGTCACTGGACGATATTGCCAGATCTGTCGGCAGTTCCAAGACCCCGGTATGGAACCGGATACGCAAGATGCGGGAATCAGGCGTGATCCGCCATCAAACCTATCTTCTGGATGCCGAGAAGCTGGGGTTCGAGGCGTGTTTCTTTGTTCTGATCCGCACATCGGAACATGACGCGGCATGGCAGAAGGCTTTTCTGCACGCCCTTCAAGGCCGCCCGGAGGTTCAGGAAGCGCATCGTCTTGCTGGCGACATCGACTATATTCTGAAGGTTCGCGTAGAGAATGCCCGCGCCTATGACACGTTCTATCAGGCGCTGATCTCAGAGGTGAAGGTGCATAACGTCACGGCGCTCCTGTCAATGGAAGAAATAAAATCAACCACCATTCTGCCGCTATGACGGTTTAGCTGCGTCATCCAATGCCTTGATGATAGGCAAGAAGTCCGATGCCTTCAAACTTGCGCCCCCGACCAGCGCGCCGTCGACATTTGGCACGGCAAAAATTTGCGAGGCGTTATCTGGTTTGACCGAACCGCCATACAACAGCCGCACCGACTGGCCTTTGTCGGAGCCAAAACGGTCTTCGAGCAGCGCCCGGATGAAATCATGCACTTCGCCAATCTGCTCGGGCGAGGCCGTGAGCCCGGTGCCGATCGCCCAGCATGGCTCGTAGGCGATGACAGTATTATCGCCTGTGACGCCCTCGGGGACCGAAGCGGCAATCTGCTGCCGGATGACATCGAGCGTCGCTTGGTTTTCGCGCTCTTCAAGGCTTTCGCCGACGCAGATGATGGCCATCAAGCCTGCATTCTGTGCCGCGCGCGCCTTGTCTTGTACAATGTCATTTGTTTCACCTCTGTCGGCGCGGCGTTCAGAATGGCCCAGGATAACCGCAGTGGCGCCCGCATCCTTCAGCATGGCGGCTGAAACATCGCCGGTATGCGCGCCCGAACGCGCCATATGACAATCTTGCCCCCCGATGTGGATCGAATGGCCGCGGCATAGCGCGGCCGCCTCGGCAATCAGGAGCGCGGGCGGGCAGATCAGAATATCAGTGTCTTCACCACCCTTTGCCGCGCAAAGACTGCGAAGTTGCTCCAGATCGGCACGCAGGCCATTCATCTTCCAATTACCTGCCGCCAGTTTCCGCCGCATGATACCCTCGAAATAATTACACTTGTTTCATGCGGACATGATCGCTGCGCGTGCGAGACATTGCAACAACTGCCTCTGTCTTGAAAAGCGGTGGTGCGCGTCCTACATGCCCGCGAACTTGATGGATTCGCCGCAGCCACACGCTTCGCTGACATTGGGGTTGCGGAACCGGAATCCCGACTCCAGCAAGCTGACCTCATAGTCGATTTCCGTCCCGAACAGGAACATTTGCGCCATGGGGGCGATCATTACACGCGCACCGCTTTCCTCCACAACCTCGTCCATCGGATCAACCTCTGTGACGTAGTTCATGGTATATTCCATGCCCGCGCAGCCGCCTTTCTTGACCCCGATGCGCAGGCCCTGATGACCGTTCCTGGCCATCAGCTTGGATATCTGCGCCGCAGCGCGATCCGTGATAGTGACGGCCTGTTTGCCTGGAATACCGAACATGACTATGGTCCTCTCGCGTTTGGATCCAATCTAGGGCGTCGGGCGCCTGATCTCAAGCGGCGGAAGATGCGCAAGCAGCATTGCGGTCGCCTCGGCGGTCAATATCGCCCAACCGAATGAGGCCAGCGTGCCAATAATGACATATTCCGCCGTGCGCTGATCGCGTGTCGCCGTCCCAAAGCGCAGGATGGATTTCGCGGCGATCAAAAACCCCACCCCCAATGACTGATTCATCAGGATCAGCACGAGGATCAACCCGCGTTCCAGTAGGCCGATCTGGCGGCCGCCTTCACGCAAGCCGTTGTTGCGAACGCGCATCCCATGCGGGCGCATCAGCAGTGCAACGGCGTATTGCCCGGCCGTCAGCGTTATCACGATGCCAGACAGCAGCGCCATGAGGGGCAACAGCTCAGGGTACTCCTGCCATGACCCGGTTTTCCACAAGTCCGGCGCGGCAATGGCCACACCGATGATCGTGACAAGATGCAAGGCCTGATCCACAACGAAGCCACGGAAATGATGGAAGCCACCCCGGATCTTGACCGCGTCGATAATCACATGCATCGCCGTCAGGCCAATCAGCCACAGGCTGGCCCATTGGCCGGTTGTCACCTGCGCGCAAAGCAACACCAGCGCCCCGTGCAAAAGCATGATCGACGCCCGCTGTTTTCGCGCATTTATCCAATCGGTCTGAAGCACGAAATCGGCCATGACGTGAGCCAGCAGGAGCGCGGTGAATGTTTCGATCATACAGCGCTTTCGATCAATTTCAGGGCATCGGACAGGGCCGGGAAGCCAGCGGACCAGAGCGCCTGATCTACGGCTTGCCGGGTTATGCCAAGCTCGGCCGCAGCTTCGCTTCGGATACGCTCCTTGGGCCACAGAATAAGACGGACGGATCGGGCCTGCGCGGGTGTCCAGCCAGAGCTGATATGATCGGCCAGCCGTGTTGCCGCGTCCAGTACGCCACCCGCCGCGTCTGCCATGCGCGCACCTGAGGGCAAGGCCTCGAGCAGCCGGCCAGAGGCAGTAAATGCGGGGCCGTATGCGGCATTGACGTCACCATTGGCGGGCAGGGTACCGGCGCCAACCGCTATGGAAATACGGGTAGCGTAATCCTTGCCATGGCTACGCAGGGCTGCACGCAGAATAAGCGCGTATCGCAGGGCATTTTCCGGCGAAGGCGCCGCACATTGCCAGCCGTCACCACCACGGCGGCTAAAACATCCAGCAAAATCCTGGGCCGCCTGTTCAAGACTGTCCAATCCTGCATCCAGTGCGGATGGCGCAAGATCGCTGGATCTTATCAAATCTCCCGTCAGAACGGCATATTGTCCTGACATCATGCACCTTGTCACCTACTGGTTGAAGCAAGTCTATCTGCTTTCTTCACACGAAAGCAAGTCAATGTGCTTGCTACATGAACCCCAATTCAAGACGTGCTTCGTCCGACATCATGTCCATGCCCCAAGGCGGTTCCCAAACCAGTGAAACGTCCACCTGCTTGATTCCGTCCAGAGGCTCGACCGCATCAGCGACCCAGCCGGGCATTTCGCCCGCGACCGGGCAGCCGGGTGCGGTCAGCGTCATGGTAATCTTGACCGCATTTTCGTCATCGATGTCGATCGTGTAGATCAGCCCCAGATCGAAGATATTAACCGGAATCTCCGGATCAAACACGGACCGGCATGCTTCGACTATCTCAGGATATTTGGGATGGTCTGTCGACGATGGAGCGATGAGCGGGATGCCCTCGAAAGGCTGTGGGTTCTGGGTCATACGTTATCCTGCATTTTTGCCTTAGCAATTATATAGGGAATAACAATTGCAGCGTCCAGTAGAGCCATCAATCACCACGGCGTTTCCGGATCGGGGCAGGGCGCACACTGGCCTCGATGGTCTCATAAAGCTTGGCCACGATATTCTTGCCGGTTGCGCCTTCGATGCCTTCAAATCCGGGGCTCGAATTGACCTCCAGCACCTTTGGACCCGTCTCGCCGCGCAGCAGATCGACACCGGCCATGTTCAGGTTGAACGCCCGTGCAGCCCGCAGGGCGGTATCCCTTTCTTCCCTGGTGATCCGCACGGATTTGGCGGTGCCACCGCGATGCAGGTTCGAGCGGAAATCCCCCTCGGCACCGGTGCGCTTCATCGAGGCGACAACCTTGCCGCCAATCACCAGACAGCGAATGTCCTCGCCCGCCGCTTCCTTGACGAAATCCTGAACGAGAAAGTTCGCCTTGAGGCCACGAAATGCGTCGATGACAGATTCGGCGGCTTTTTTTGTTTCCGCCAGAACGACACCTTTGCCTTGTGTGGATTCCAGCAGCTTGACGATCAGGGGAGCAGTACCGACCAGCGCGATGATGTTGCCCGTATCGCGCGGACTGGCTGCAAAGGCGGTGTTGGGCATGCCGATCCGGGCGCGCGCCATGATCTGATGGGCGTGCAACTTGTCCCGGCTCGCGACGATCCCGGCGCTGCCATTGACGCAATGAGTGCCGATATTTTCGAACTGGCGCAGGACGGCGGCACCGTATGGGGTAATCGACGCCCCGATTCGCGGAATGACGGCATCAAAGCGGGGCAGGCGTTTACCATCGTAATGCACCTCGGGGGCCATCGCGTTGATGGCCATGTAGCAGCGGGTGGTGTTGATGACCTCGACGGTGTGGCCGCGCTTCTCTCCCTCTTCGACCAGGCGGCGGGTGCTGTAATTGTCCTCGCGGCTCAGCACCGCGATGCGCAGCGCGCGTCCCGGCGCATCGCTGCGCATACGGGCGGTGGAATAGACGTCATAGCTCAGTTCGGGCTGCAAGAACCGGTCGGTCGCCACAATGGAGATGTGATCCTTCAGCGCCTGCCTGCCCAGAAGCATCCGGCTGGTCATGCCGCCACGGTTGGTCAGCGTGATTTCGATGGGCCAGCTTTCACCGTTTACCGACATCTGGGTTTCGATGACGAAACGCCCCTCGCTTTCGCCGTTTGACGATGTCACATCGCGCCTGTCCACAATCACTGCAGAGCATGGAATGACCAGATCGTCACGCCCGGGGATGGGGTGCAGCGTGAAGCGGACCTTTGGTTTCGACGACGGACCAAAGGTTTCAATGTCAAATGCATGAAGCGCCGACGTGCGCGCGCCCGTGTCCACCTTGGCCTTGATTGCGGGAACGCCCAGCTTGGGCAGGCTGATCCACTCCTCCCAGCCAAATTGCAGGGCCTCAAGCGGCGCGGGCTGGGACATAAGCAAAATCCTCAAGGTTGAATGGGTTTATGGGGATCAGCCGGTGTACAGGGTTCTGTGCGGAAATCAACGGGAGAGATCAAGTGGCATCACGCTGGAACCGCGGTTACCCGTCATTTATATCATCGTGCACCCTGCGGACCTGACCGTGCCTGAAGCTGAAAACGCGCCGCAAAGCCGCCCATGCGGTCAGGGAGAACACTCCAAACAATACCAGCAAAAGCGGCAACCCCAAAGTCGACGGGGCAACAAGCAATAACAGCCCGACGAGCCCCGCGCCGATGGCGAACCCGAGGAACAAAAACGCTGGTAGCACCAATTCCACCATGGCCAGCAGCAGCGCCGCAGCCATCCACACCCACCATAGTGCCCAGAATGGGCCCGTCTCCATCACTTCCGGCCCTTCAGCATTGCAAACGCATTCCCGAACGCTTCAAGCGCGCTGGCGGGCACAAGGATCGTCGAGGAGGAAGGACTTGCGCCCAGTGCATTCAGTGCTTCGACCTGCTTGAGGGCAACCTGATATTGCGCGGCCTCCAGCCCGTTATCTGCGATGGCCTGCGCCACGACCGAAGTGGCATAGGCCTCGGCGTCGGCGGCAATGCGTCGGGCCTTGGCGATCTGCTCGGCGGCATAAAGCTCGGCGTCCGCATTCAGTTCAACCGCGCGCTTGCGCCCTTCGGCTTCAGTCACTTGCGCGCGGCGGGCGCGTTCCGCATTCAGCTGTTGCAGCATGGCATCGCGCGTCGCCTGATCCAGATTGACGTCGAGAATTTCGGCGCGCGTCACTTCGATGCCCCAGTTATCCACTGCATCCTCGACCGAATCCTTGATCGTCGTGATCAGTTGCGCCCGGTTCGATTGCACTTCGTCCAGATCCATCTTGCCCATTTCGGCGCGAACGATTCCTGCCACCGTGGTGGCGATCGCACCGTCAATATCACGGATACGATATACAGTCTTTTCCGGCTGCACGATGCGATAGAAGACAGAACTGTCGACCTGCACCAGCACGTTATCCTTGGTGATTGCATCCTGGCTGGCGGTGGGCAATTGCCGCTCCAGAATGGAGATGCGGTGCGCAATCTTGTCCAGGAACGGAACGATCATGTTGATCCCGGGCGCCAGCACTGAATGCAGCTTGCCAAAACGCTCGACAACATGCTGTTCGGATTGCGGCACGATCTTGACCGCTTTGAAGACGACCAGCACCAGCAGGAACGCCAGCAGGATAAAAAGAATATTGCTGGAAAGCAGATCCATCACGGCATCTTCGGACATGAGAAATTCCTGAAATTGGCGCGCATTGGCCGCCGGGGCATTTTGCAAACTACAGGTTGAGGGTTTAAGGCATCGTCAACGAAATTCAAAGGCAGGCGGCGATGACGCAATATTTCAGCTTTGAGGTGGCGGCGACAGATGGGCGCGCGCGCACGGGGCACATCTCGACCCCGCGGGGGGATATTCGCACGCCGGCCTTCATGCCGGTCGGCACTGCCGCGACGGTAAAGGCGATGATGCCTGAAAGCGTTGCCGCGACCGGCGCCGATATCCTGCTGGGCAATACCTACCACTTGATGCTGCGCCCCACAGCCGAGCGGATCGCGGCGCTGGGAGGGCTCCACGAATTCATGAACTGGCAGGGGCCGATACTGACGGATTCGGGCGGCTTTCAGGTCATGAGTCTGGCCGATCTGCGCAAACTGACCGAGGAGGGCGTGGCCTTTCGCAGCCATATCGACGGCTCGAAACATATGCTCACGCCTGAGCGGTCGATGGAGATTCAGGCGCTGCTGGGGAGCGATATCGTGATGTGTTTCGACGAATGCCCCGCACTGCCTGCAACCCACAAGGCGGTGGCCGATAGTATGGAACTGTCGATGCGCTGGGCCCGGCGCTCCAAAGCGGCATTTGGCGAGCGTCCCGGCCATGCGCTCTTCGGGATTCAGCAGGGCGGCGTAACGCGCGAACTTCGTGCCGCAAGTGCACAAAAACTGGTCGAGATCGGCTTTGATGGTTATGCGATCGGCGGGCTGGCCGTGGGCGAAGGGCAGGAGGCCATGTTTGGCGTGCTGGACTACGCGCCTGATATGCTGCCCAAGGAAAAGCCGCGCTATCTGATGGGTGTGGGCAAGCCCGATGATATCGTCGGAGCGGTAGCGCGCGGGGTGGACATGATGGATTGCGTGCTGCCCAGCCGGTCGGGGCGGACCGGGCAGGCCTGGACGCGGCGCGGGCAGATCAATATCAAGAATGCCCGCCATGCAGATGATCCGCGCCCTCTGGACGAGGAATGCACCTGCCCGGCCTGCCGCAACTACAGCCGCGCCTATCTGCACCATGTGTTCCGCGCGCAGGAGATGATCAGCGGCATGCTGCTCACATGGCACAACCTGCATTATTATCAGGAGCTTATGGGAGAGATGCGCGGTGCCATTGCAGGTGCTGCATTCGATGACTGGCAGGCACGTTTCCATGCCCTGCGTGCCGAGGGAGACATAGAGCCACTCTGACCTCAGCGTCTGCCCGGCAACGGCAATTGCTTTTTTTGCGCTGTTCAGGCGCGTATGGTCATTGATCATGAGGCGACGCGACGTCATTGTGCCCGGCGCGAGGTTGAAACCAGTGCCTGCTTGCACCAGATTAACCTGTAATAATGGAGAGGGCATGGCCGCCGCCGGGCGGGGCCGACCCTCTTGCCAATAAAGGGCCGGGCGATCCCCGGTTCGAGATAAAAGGAAAGAGCATGCAAGAGCCTCTCAACTCCTCCTACCCGGTGCTGCCGCTGCGCGACATCGTTGTGTTTCCTCATATGATCGTGCCGCTGTTCGTAGGGCGCGAAAAATCGGTGCGCGCGCTGGAGGAGGTCATGGCCGACGACAAGCAGATCCTGCTGTCGAGCCAGATTGATCCCAGCGTGGACAATCCGGATGTCAAAGGCATCTACAATACCGGCGTGCTGGCCAACGTCCTGCAATTGCTGAAACTTCCCGACGGCACTGTAAAGGTGCTGGTCGAGGGCGTGGCGCGGGTCCGGATCACCGAATACCTTGATAACGACGATTTTTTCGAAGCGCGGGCAGAGTATCTGACCGAAATGCCGGGCGATGCGACCACGATCGAAGCGCTGCTGCGCAGCGTGTCGAACGAATTCGAGCGCTATGCAAAGGTCAAGAAGAACGTGCCCGAGGAGGCGATGGCCGCCGTTTCGGATTCCGAAGAGCCTGCACGCCTAGCCGATTTGGTCGCCGGGCATCTGGGGATCGAAGTCCAGCAAAAACAGGATCTGCTCGAAACGCTTTCCATCAGCGAACGGCTGGAAAAGGTCTATGGCCTCATGCAGGGCGAGATGAGCGTTCTTCAGGTTGAAAAGAAGATCAAGACGCGCGTCAAGTCGCAGATGGAGCGCACCCAGCGCGAATATTATCTGAATGAGCAGATGAAGGCCATTCAGAAGGAGCTGGGTGATGGCGAGGATGGCGAGGGCGAAATCGCTGAACTGGAGGCGCGGATCGCGGCGACGAAGCTGAGCAACGAGGCCAAGGACAAGGCCGAGGCCGAGTTGAAGAAGCTGAAGAACATGAGCCCGATGAGCGCGGAAGCGACCGTCGTGCGCAATTATCTTGACTGGATGCTGTCCATCCCGTGGGGTATCAAATCCCGCGTCAAGAAAGACCTGTCGCGTGCCGAGAAGATCTTGGATGACGATCACTATGGCTTGGAGAAGGTGAAGGAACGGATTGTCGAGTATCTGGCGGTTCAGCAACGTTCAAAAAAGCTGAAGGGGCCGATCATGTGCCTTGTCGGTCCTCCGGGAGTCGGCAAGACGTCCTTGGGTAAATCGGTTGCGCGGGCTACCGGTCGCGAATTTATCCGCATCTCCCTCGGCGGGGTGCGCGACGAATCTGAAATCCGGGGCCACCGGCGGACCTATATCGGATCCATGCCGGGCAAGATCATTCAGGCGCTGAAGAAGGCCAAGACGACCAATCCGCTGATCCTTCTGGATGAGATTGACAAGATGGGGCAGGATTTCCGCGGTGATCCCGCATCTGCCATGCTGGAGGTCCTGGATCCCGAGCAGAACAGCACCTTTGTCGATCATTATCTTGAGGTCGAGTACGATCTGTCCAACGTGATGTTCCTGACAACTTCGAACAGCTACAACATGCCGGGGCCATTGCTTGACCGCATGGAAATCATTCCTCTGGCCGGCTATACCGAGGATGAAAAGCGCGAAATTGCCAAACAGCATTTGCTGTCCAAGCAGATCGAGAATCACGGCCTGAAGAAGGACGAGTTCGAACTGACCGACGAGGCGCTTACGGACATCATCCGCTATTACACCCGCGAAGCGGGCGTGCGTAACCTTGAGCGTGAGATTGCCAAGGTAGCGCGCAAGGCGGTGACCCGGATCATCAAGAAGGAGGCCACGCAGATTATCGTGACGCCTGAAAACCTGAGCGACTTTCTGGGGGTGCGCAAGCACAAGTTCGGCTTGGCCGAGGATGCCGATCAGGTCGGTGTGGTCACCGGTCTGGCCTATACGTCTGTTGGCGGAGAGCTTCTGAACATCGAGGCGCTGCGCCTGCCGGGCAAGGGCCGGATGAAGACAACCGGTACGCTGGGCGATGTGATGAAGGAATCCATCGATGCGGCGAACAGCTATGTCCGGTCCGTCGCGCCGCAGATCGGGATCAAGCCGCCCCGGCTGGAGAAGTGGGATATTCACGTTCACGTCCCGGAAGGTGCGACACCCAAGGATGGGCCCAGCGCGGGGCTTGCCATGGTGACCTCGATTGTATCGGTCCTGACGGGCATTCCGGTGCGCAAGGATATCGCGATGACTGGCGAGGTTACCTTGCGCGGTAACGCTCTTCCCATTGGAGGGCTGAAGGAGAAGCTGCTTGCCGCGCTGCGTGGTGGAATCAAGACCGTTCTGATCCCCAAGGAGAACGAAAAGGATCTGGTCGAAATTCCCGAGAATGTCAAAACGGGGCTTGAGATCATTCCCGTGACGCATGTGCGTGACGTTCTTCGACTGGCCCTGACCCGCGCGCCCGAACCCATCGAGTGGGACGAGGCGGCAGAAGAAGCAGCCGCAGCCGAAGCCACACTGAAGGCCGAACGCGGCGGATCTGG
>JAUNVT010000021.1:0-5884 GCA_030540655.1 Rhodobacterales bacterium | reverse complement strand
TGTCTGATAATGCCGTTCGGCACTGTTGCGGAGAGAAGCGCGGACGTGAACAAGACCAATTTTTCGTCCGAGCCCCGCGATATCGCAGGGTTCCCTTCTGTATCGACTTTTACGTGGGATTTTTTATCTGATTGCGCAACTCTTTCCGCTGGCGCTCAGGCGTTGCTGGGTGTCTCCAGTCCAATATCTGTCAACGATGTATTTGCGCGAATCCACCCTGACGATCGTCTGACATTTGAAGCGGAAACCGTCGCCCATCTGGAAGCAGGCGGCGATGCGACCCGTGAATTCAGAATCCTGCGCCTTGATGGCACGTTGCGGCATGTCATCGCGCATACGTCGCTGCAACGCTTGCCTGGTGGCAGGCACGCGCGCATTGAGGGTCTCTTGATCGACGTCACGCCCGACCGTTCAGATGGTCTGGCCCAAACAGTCGTGGAGGAGCGGCTGTTCGGATCTTATGATTTCAATGTCGAAGAAGGCACATCTGTCTGGTCACCGGCCTTGCGTCAAATGTTCATGCACCTTCCTGCAGGGCCGGTGACCGTCGAGGAGATTCACCGGAGCGTTCATCCTGATGACCGGGAATGGGTGACGAACCGGATGCAGGGCGTTCTGGGCACCCCCGGCCCCTACGAATTCGCATATCGCGTCTGCCGCGCCGACGGGCGCATTTTGTGGGTCCGCGATACCGGCCTCGGACATGCCCCGCTCGACCCCGTAACAGGCAAGGTTCGGCGCGTTACCGGGACATTGACCGATATCACCCGCAATGTGGAACATATCGGCGCAGATAAGTTGGTCAACGATACCTTCTGGAGGTTGGTCGATACAGCTCCCTTTGGTGCCTATGTCGTGGATGCTGAACTTCGGATGGTGCGCATCAGCAGCAGAGGCCGGGCTGCCTTCGCCGAAATCGACAACCTGCTTGGACGCGATATCGGGGACATCCTGCGCATATCGTGGCCTGCGGTTTTGGCGTCCGATGCAGTCGAAAGGTTTCGTCATACTCTTGCCACCGGCGAGCCATATCGCGCGCGGCCTTTCGCGCAGGACCGTGCGGACAGGAAGGTGCTGGAAGCCTATGACTGGAGCATCGAGCGTATGGTGCTGGATGACGGGCAGCCCGGTGTGCTGTGCTATTTCTACGACCTGAGCGAACGTGTGCGCAATGAACGCTCCCTGGAAGAGCAGCAACGCCGGTTGAGCTTTGCGTATGAGGCCGCGGAAATGGGCGCCTGGGAGGCCGACCTTTTGGAAGGTGTCACTACGGGGACCTCGCAACTGGCCGCACTTTTCGGCGATAGGGATTTCAATGGCGATTATGGCGAGTTGTGGCGCCGGTCGGTGCATCCCGAGGACCGGAGTGCCGTCGATGCCGCTTTTGAAACCTCGGCACGAACGGGGGAGCCGTTCGAAACCAACTTCCGCATCCTGACCCCCGAAGGAGACCTGCGCTATCTGATGGCCCGGGGCGAGGTGGTGCACGGCGCGGATGGCCGGCCTGCCAAGATTATTGGCATTGATCAAGATATTACCAAGAGCAAGATGATCGAAATTGCCTTGCGGGAAAGCGAAGCACGGTTGAGGACGATCATCAATAATACTCTCGCGTTTGTCAGCGTTCTGGACACGGACGGAACGCTGCGCGAAGTGAACCAGCCTGCACTTGATTTCGGTGGTCTGACGCGGGATGATGTGACCGGCAAGCTGTTCTGTGACGTCTACTGGTGGACGCATGACGAGGCGGTAGCACAGATGTGCCGGGACGCCGTCGCCGAAGCTCAGGCAGGGCGCGTGGCGCGCTGCGACGTGGTGGTTCGCGGAGCGGGCGATCGGCTCATCACAATTGACTTCATGCTTGCGCCGATATTTGGGGATGATGGTGAGGTGTGCATGCTGGTGGCGTCGGGGTTCGATATTTCCTCCCGGGAGGAAGCCCGCGCCCATGCTCAAATTCTCATGGGCGAGATCAACCATCGCAGCAAGAACATTCTGACGCTGGTTCAGGCCGTGGCCCGCCAGACCGCGCGCGGCGGATCGGCTGATTTCGTCTCTCGTTTCGAGGAGCGGCTGAGCGCCCTTGCCAAGGCGCAGGACCTGCTTTTTCACAGCGCAAGCGACCGCGTCGATCTGCGCGATCTGGCAAATTCGCAACTGGATCACTTTGCAGATCTGATCGACGCCCGCATTCACTTGTCAGGCCCGCGCATAGGTGTGGGGCCCCAGGCGGCACAGGCAATTGGGATGGCACTGCATGAACTGGCGACAAATGCCGGGAAATATGGTGCGCTGTCTTCGGATGACGGCCGGGTGGATGTGACGTGGACAGCAGATGCCGGCACCGGCATGTTTGAAATCCGCTGGGAGGAAAATGGCGGTCCGCGCGTGGATCCACCCCAGACGACGGGATTTGGCTCCACCGTCATCAACCAGATGACCCAATCTGTTCTTGACGCCGAAATTGATATGGATTTCGCAGCGGAAGGTGTCAGATGGCGAATGGTTTGTGAATTGTCGGCGCTGACCTGATCGCGCCTCCTCGTGAGGTTCGGCTCGCCGGAACGCCTATCTGCTGATTGAACCCCGTTTGACGCGCGGATATGTTAGGCGTCAAATCCGGGTTTCTTGCCCGCATCATCAGATAAAGGATACGCCGCAGATGAGCGATATACCCGTAGCCGAGATGGCATTTGAACAGGCCATGGCCGAGCTGGAGCAGGTCGTTGGGCGGTTGGAACGTGGCGATGTGGCGCTGGACGAATCCATCACGCTGTACGAACGCGGTGCGGCACTGAAAAAGCGCTGCGAAGCCAAGCTGAAAGAGGCGGAGGAAAAGGTCGCCGCGATAACGCTGGACAGCGACGGCCAGCCTGCGGGGACCAAGCCAGTCGAAGGGCTGTAGCCCCATGCTGGCGCAGCTGGAAGACGCCGCAGGCACCATAGCCGCGCATTTTGCTCAGGTTCTGGCGCCTTTTGAGGGCGAGGTGGGTGATGCGATGCGCCACGCCACGCAAGGCGGCAAACGACTGCGCGGGTTTTTGGTGTTGCAGAGCGCATATTTGCACGGTGTCCCTTCAAGTGCCGCGATCTGGCCCGCCACGGCGATCGAGGCGATGCATGCCTATAGTCTGATCCACGACGATTTACCTTGCATGGACGATGACGCCGAACGGCGGGGACAGCCGACGGTGCATGTCAAGTGGAACGAGGCGACCGCCGTGCTGACCGGCGACGCGCTGCAGGCGCTGGCATTTCAGTTGACCCTTCACCCCGATATCGGCGCGGGTGACGTGCGCGCCGATCTGGCCCACAGCCTATCGCTTGGGGCGGGCGGGCGCGGCATGGTTCTGGGCCAGGCGCAGGATATGGCGGCCGAGCGGGCGGCGCAGCCCCTGTCGCTGGACCGGATCAGTGCGCTGCAGGCGCGCAAGACCGGCGCCCTGTTTGAGTGGAGTGCAGCAGCAGGGGCGCGTATGGCGGGCGCGGATACCGGTCCCCTGATCCGCTATGCGGCCGCCATGGGGCAGGCATTCCAGATCCATGATGACGTCATCGATGTGACAGGCGATGCGGCCGCCGCAGGCAAGGCGGTCGGCAAGGACGCCGCGGCGGGCAAGGCGACATTCGTATCGGTTCTTGGTCTGGACGCCGCGCGGGCGCGCGCAAACTCGTTTGTTGACGAGGCTTGTGACGCACTATCTGTTTACGGTGCTGATGCGCAAACCTTGCAGCAGACCGCGCGCTTCGTTATCTCGCGCAACAGCTGATCAGACGCCCCGGGGAGGGGCTATGCCATGACTACCGAACAGAAACCTGCGCCGACCTCCGCGCCGGAAACACCGCTACTGGACCGCATTTCCAGCCCGGCCGATATGAAGCGGTTGAGCGATCGGGACCTTTCTGTTCTGGCGGACGAACTGCGCAGCGAGACGATCTATACGGTCTCGCAGACCGGCGGGCATCTGGGTGCCGGCCTCGGCGTCGTGGAACTGACGGTGGCACTTCATGCGGTGTTCGACGCGCCCAGGGACAAGATAATCTGGGATGTCAGCCATCAAAGCTACCCTCACAAGATCCTGACAGGGCGGCGCGACCGGATGAGAACGCTCCGCCAGAAGGATGGCATCAGCGGCTTTACCAAGCGCTCCGAGTCGCCCTATGACCCGTTCGGTGCTGCCCATTCCAGCACATCGATCAGCGCCGCGCTGGGGTTTGCCGTGGCGCGCGATCTGGGCGGGGCCTGCGATACCGGGCATGGCGATGCAGTGGCTGTCATCGGCGATGGCGCGATGAGCGCGGGCATGGCCTTTGAAGCGATGAACAACGCGGGCGCTTTGGGCAAACGGATGTTTGTCATTCTGAATGACAATGAAATGTCGATCGCCCCACCCGTGGGCGCGCTTTCATCCTATCTGTCGCGCCTTTACGCCGAAAAGCCCTTTCAGGAACTGAAGGCGGCGGCGAAGGGTGCTGTGTCCCTCTTGCCGGCCCCATTACAGGAAGGCGCACGGCGCGCGCGCGATATGCTCAAGGGGCTGGCAGTCGGCGGCACCCTGTTCGAAGAGTTGGGCTTCTCCTATATCGGTCCCATTGATGGGCACGACATGGATCAGCTGCTGGCGATCTTGCGCACGGTTCATCAGCGCGCGACCGGACCGATGCTGATCCATGTGCTGACTAAAAAGGGCAAGGGCTATGCCCCTGCTGAGGGCGCGGATGATGGCGGCCATGCAACCGCGAAATTCGACATTGTCACCGGCCAGCAGAGCAAGCCACCCAGCAATACGCCCAGCTATACGTCGGTATTCGGGCGCGCACTGGTGGATCACGCCAGTCGCGACGACCGCATCGTTGCGGTCACGGCCGCAATGCCGGACGGCACCGGACTTGGCCTTATGGCGGGGCGCTACCCATCGCGCTGCTTTGACGTTGGCATTGCCGAGCAGCACGCCGTCACATTTGCCGCCGGCATGGCGGCCGGAGGGCTGCGGCCTTTCTGCGCGCTTTACTCCACGTTCCTGCAACGCGGGTATGATCAGGTTGTGCATGATGTCGCGATCCAGCGTCTGCCGGTCCGTTTTGCCATCGACCGCGCCGGCCTGGTGGGCGCAGATGGCGCGACCCATGCCGGCAGCTATGACATCGCTTTTCTCGCCAACCTGCCGGGGTTTGTCGTGATGGCCGCGGCGGATGAGGCGGAGCTGGTCCATATGGTCGCGACTGCCGCCACGCACGATGAGGGGCCGATTGCCTTCCGCTATCCGCGCGGCGAAGGCGAGGGGGTGACCATGCCCGAGCAGGGCGTGCCGCTGGATATCGGCAAGGGGCGGATGATTGCCGAAGGCAGCCGTGTGGCGATCCTCAGCTTTGGCACCCGTCTGGGCGAGGTGCGGCGCGCCGCCGAGGCGCTGGCGGCGCGCGGCATTACGCCGACAATAGCCGATGCACGCTTTGCCAAGCCGCTGGACCGCGACCTGATCCTGAAATTGGCCGGAGATCATGAGGCGTTGATCACCGTAGAAGAGGGCGCGGTTGGCGGCTTTGGCAGCCATGTCGCACAGCTTCTGGCCGATGAAGGCGTGTTCGATCATGGGCTCAAGTTCCGGTCCATGGTGTTGCCCGATATATTCATCGATCAGGCGAGCCCGGCCGATATGTATGCCGTCGCGGGCCTTGACGCGCCGCAGATCGAGGCAAAGGTGCTGGAGGTTCTGGGAATCGCCCAACTGGCCGGGAAGCGGGCTTGATATCTTGTCCCTACCGATCAGCACTCATGCGCCCATTTTAAGATTTAAGCGGATTTGATGTGCAAGGGCTGGCTGAAGTTCCTAGAGTCAGGACCCATTGATCATTTGCTCTCGGCGTGATTCAGCCTCCGCAA
>JAUNVT010000208.1 GCA_030540655.1 Rhodobacterales bacterium | reverse complement strand
AAGGTGGCGCAGTATTGCTCCGGCGACTGGTGCACTTTTGGTCCGGCGTTGACAGAATGATTTTGGTTATAATCCTCTATCCAGTCTCCTATCAATCTCAGAACGGTTTCCACATCAGTGTAAGGGGTCACACGGATGTGTTCGCGCTGGGGCGTCTTCACGAAGGCCACGGACATGCCGTCGGATTGCGGGCTGGCCACCCGGGTGGTGTCGCGAAGGTGGCAGAAATTTGATGGTAGCGTAATCTCCGGGTGAACTCAAACCCACCCAGCCGGCGGCAGCAACCGCTAGGGAGATCACGCGATGAAGAACGATACCGCTACCGCCGCGCTTTCGCTACTGTCCAATGAAGCGGACCATGATCCGATCGAAGATCGCCTGCGAGAGACGATCCGCGCTCCGGTTGAGGCGGTTTTCGAAGAGGAACCGGAGGCGTTTCCGGGGCGCTCCATCGCTGCACCACCAAAGATTCAAGCGCATCATCATCTTGCCGTCATGGGGGCGTTCGGGTCGCTCGAAGCCGGAGCGCTCCAGAAGCGGGCCGTTGTTTTCTCATGAGGCGGAAGACGCGCTTGGGGCTGACAGGCGGTCAATCCACCACGCGCAGTTCCCGGGTCCGCACGGCGGTGATCGGGGCGGCACGGCGATACTGCCCTCTTCAAACATCAGTTTGCGCCAACGATATGGCAGATCGGGAGCAATGCCGTTGCGGCGGGCAACGGTAAGCATTGCTCTCGCCGCCATAAAAGCTCCCCTCCACGATCCACAGCTTCTCAGCCGCAGACCAGCCGACGACGGCGACCGCCATCAGTGATGACTTCCCTCTCAGGCATAAGCACGTGCTTGAGGCTATCCCTCAGTGTCCCGGGTCAGGCCAAGGTGTCCGGTCGAAAAGCGGGCTAGTTCACGCTGCGAACACCAAGAACAAACATCACAGTGCCGTCCTGGAGTACAAGCCGGACAGGAGAAGGCACCACCAAAGCTGCGCCGGCAAGCAAAAACCCGCAATGAGCAAACGGGGCGGCGCACCGATGGCTGGAATTCGAAGCTCGCCCGGCGCGCTAGGACAAAGCTCATAGAAGCATCACCGCCAGACGCAGGGTGATCCCACCCAGGCAAGGCTTATCATTCCTACGATATTTGATGGCTCCGGGTTGATAAGTCTTGCTGCCGTCAGTGCTCCCGGTGACATTTCCACTTTGCGCGGAAGCGGAAATTTCAACTTGGTTGCAACAGCAGATGCGTGCACGTGTCAATGCCGCTCACCGTTGCGACCACCACTGATCTGTTGTTGATGATGATGTCGCAATTATCTGCCGACGCTTCATGTCAAACGGGTGCAGAAATATGTGAGTACCAGAACTTTTAGCGCGGATGCACTGTGGCAACGGGAACCTGGGCGACTCGAGAATTGTTCCCTGTAACATCTTGCCGGGAGAAACTGGCGAGCCTTAATTATGTCGCCGACGCGTCTGCAATTAATAAAGGAGAATAAGTTGGCTAACACGCAATTCGAAGCCCTTCATCAAGTGCGGGTCGCAAATGAAGATATTTTATCCGGGTATGAAGCTCTGGGCAAAGAGACAGGCATCACGGATGCCTCCGCCTTGGACAGTTTGGTTTCTACGCACAAAAAGCATCTGGGCGAGTTACAGGAACGTCAATCGGCCTTGGGTTATAGCGTGGACGGCAATTCACTGGAAGTGGTTTTGAAAGACTGGCTGGAATCACTCGGCACTGGATCCGCAGAGCACATCGAACTTGGGGAGCGTGCGCTCTTAAAAACCTATGAGGATGCCTTGGCGGGCTGGCCGGAATCGGATGATCCGGAAACGAGTTCTCTGCTGAACCGGCAGTGCAGTGAGATACGCGATGGGCTCGGGACGCTGGGTTCTGCGGGTTGACCTGCGGGTAAACCCACAGGAAGGCAGGCTCATGGCTGCCAAGCCAAAACGGTGATCTTTTGTACCTCGTTGGCCGTCATTTCCATTATTTCGGTTTATTGCCACAAAGCTGGCAATATCCTAAGCTATGAACCCCAGCGTTACGACGATCATTATCATCAGATCGACGCTGGGTACTTTGACCGCCAAGACCAGAAGAAATATCGAAGCCGCGAAGGCGAGAAGCGTCCGTAATCGGTTCTTATATTTTCTTCCTCATTCAGGCGCCCTGCCCGCCCAATCGAACAACCATTGTGCAGATCGCAGCAGCCGCGCGTCGCTCTGCTGTTGCCCCACCAATTGGACGCCCATTGGCAAACCCTCCTGCGACGTGAGTATCGGCACACTGACGCAAGGTGTGCCACAGAGCGTCCAAAGCCCGTTGAAAATGGGATCACCCGTCGTCTGCAGCCCTTTTGGCGCTGGACCGGTCGCCGCAGGACACATGATAGCATCGCAACGCATGAAAATTTCATCCAAGGCCGCGTTCAGAAGCTTGGGCATATCGCAGGCCGACAGATAATCTCGGGCAAGGATCGCGTTTCCCTGCTCAACCGCCTCACGCATCTCTCCGCTTAAACTATCTGCACCATCCCGCCAGTAGGGGTAAAAATGATACGCAATTTCAGAGAGGTTGATCCGTGCGCGATGTTCTGCCACGCTGTCGAAAATGGCTGGTAGCGGCATTTCGAATACCTGCGCTCCGAGCGCCTCAAGCAGCTCATCGAACGCGGTGCGCAGTTGCGGGTCTGCATCCTTCCATCCCGGCGGGCGAACAAAGCCAAAGAGAGGCGCCAGCGGCGGCTGAGACGTTGCGGTGGCATATAGTGCCGGTGTGGGCGCAGGACTCGTCGCTGCATCTTCGATGTCGTGGCCGAAAAGCATCTCTGCCAGCAAGGCGGCGCCCGCAGGGTCGCTGGCAAAAACCCCGATCGTATCAAGCGTGTGCGACTGGGTCAGGACGCCGCGGCGCGGGATGGCGCCAAAGGTGGGCTTGTATCCCGTAACGCCGCAAAAGGAGGCGGGACGGATGATCGAGCCGTTGGTTTGCGTGCCAATTGCAAGCGGCACCATGCCATCGGCCACCGCGGCCGCCGACCCTTGGGACGAGCCGCCCGGTGTATGGGCCAGATTACGCGGATTGGCGGTTTTTCCCGGATGCATGAAGGCAAGCTCGGTCGTGACCGTCTTGCCCATGATGATCGCGCCTTCCTGCCGCAGCCTTTCGACGACGAAAGCGTCGCGGAGCGGCACCCGTCCCGCATCCCGGGCGCAGCCATTCGTGGTGGGGATGCGCGCGGTATCGATGACGTTTTTCAACCCCACCGGCAGACCATGGAGCCGACCGAGCGGACGCCCTGCCCGTCGGTGATCGTCAAGCGCTTGGGCCTGCGCGCGGACGAATTCGGCGTCGAACCACTCCCACGCCTTCACATCAGGTTCGCGCGCTTCGATCCTGGCGATGCAGGATTCGGCAAACGTGATCGCGTCGAGCGCCCCCGAGGCCAGCCTTTCACGAAGCAGACGCACGCCGGAGTGTTTGTCTTGTGAAATGTCAGCGGTCATACTTTTGCTCCGGCATATAAAAGATGATCGATGGGAAAGCATATATCAACATCATGGAGACAGGGACGCAAAGCAGAAACAGCATGACCCCGCCTGAATATCTGCGTCAGCGACAAACCGGGAGGGGCGATACCATGAATTTATATGCCGGCATGGCCATGGGCGGCGTCAGGAGCCTCGTTTGCAGGTAAAGTACAAGTGTGCCGAAAAACAGCAGGGCGATTTTACAGATGGCCAGCAGTGGCAGGAATATCAACAGGTAAATATTGATGATCCCAGACGATTCCAGCGGCCAGATAAACAGGAAAATGATGATCTGCGCAGGGATCAGGAACATGATGGGAGACAAGTCCAGCGGCTGAACGAACTGCGTGATCACCTGCTCGCCTCCCCCGATGCGAAAACACCGCCGAAAACGTGTAGGAGCCGACGATGAGCAGTATATCATCGCCGTCGGGCGCACCCTCAGGTAGCTTCTTTCGCACATGCGCTGCCACGTCACTGCTCAGCGCCGCTCTAGGGGTTGTTGACGTTCATCTGACTTGAATGATTGTTGCCGCAATGGTGACGAAGGCTTTGAAGCTCTGGTCTGTCTTGCAGGAGCGCATGGCGATCCCTTCTGTTGTCCTTCAACCTGCCGAAGCAGTTTTCGATCAGATGCCGCCACTTGCAGGTTTCCTTGTCGAACTCCGCCGGTAACTTGCGATTGGATTTCGGCGGTATGACCGGCGGGATGCCGCGATCCGGAAGGGCGTTGCGCAGCCAGTCGGCGTCGAAGGCTTTGTCGGCCAGCAGATGCCCGGTGGACAGCTCGCAGATCAGCGTATCGGTCTCGCGCAGGTCATGGGCGTGCCCTGGC
>JAUNVT010000207.1 GCA_030540655.1 Rhodobacterales bacterium | reverse complement strand
GGGATCTTGCGCCCTCATCTGCGTTATTCATATGGTGTTTGGGCTTAGTTCCTAGTAGTCAAGCGTATGTCGGAACCTGCTGAAAATTTGCCCCCTTTTCGAGACATTTCTGCACAATACCCTGACGTGCAAACGGATGATCCCGCCGTTCTGAAGACGATGATCGCGGCCACATTGCGGGTCCATGACCAACTGGCTCAAGCCCTGCGCCTGCGGATCGCGAAACTTCAGAAACTGGCCTTCGGCAAGTCCTTGAAAAAAATCGAGCGCGGGATCGAGCAGCTGGAACTGGCGCTTGAGGATTTGCTTGTTGCGGTGGCCGGGGAAGATGACGGACCCATCGGCGAGGGGCATGACGAACCGGCCGGTGGTGAGCCCTCTGCGTCCGCGCTGCGCCGCCGCCCGCGCGTCCCGGAGGCGACCTTGCGAGAATGCCGCGAACCGGACCCCGGTGCGGGCTGCCCGACTGCGGCGGCGATCTGCGCATGGTGGGCGAAGATGTCAGTAAATTGCTGAACATGATCGCCGCACAGATGAAGGTGATCCAGATCGCCCGGGTCAGGAAATCCTGCCGCCGTTGCGAGCGGGTGGTGCAGCAATCCGCACCGGGCTGCCCGATCCCGGGCAGCATGGCGGGCCCAAACCTGCTGGCCCGTGTTCTGGTCTCGAAGTTCGACGAGCACCTCCCATTTTAAGATCGGGCCGTTTCAGTCAACAGTGAAACGTTCAACGAGCAGGTCCATACTTCTGTCTGTAGTCGGCTCGCCGCCACAAGATGCGGACTGTGGAGGTCGAGAGGCTCCTAATCTATACCTCGTGCTCAATGCACAACGGAAGATCCGAGTTCATCCCGTCCATCGTCCCTGCCCGGGACGTCACACCGCCACCCGAAGGTGCCGGATCTCGGTGATCTACGCCGCGCCGTCAGGGTGGCGCGCGCGGAACAGCGTCTATGTCCATCATGCTGCGACAAGGTCCTTTTTTGAGGCTGGCGGATGGCCTTTTGCCCAATATGCGGTGCCGGATTTCCACATGGCCAAGGGGATCGTGGCAAGCTTCCGGCTGACGGCAACGATGGCCTTCTTCATGCCGGTTCTCTTTGCGATCCGGAGGCCCCAGAATTTGAACGGCGACATGATGCGGACACGGCCAAGAATACTGGCGGCAGCTTCAAAAGCATCGTGCGCACACGTGCATCTCCCGCCTTGGCGATGCGGCCGACAATGTCGGTCTTGCCGGACTGCCATCGTCGCGGAGTCAGTCCGAACCAGGCGTCAACGTCGCGGTATCGAGGAAAACGATCAGGATCGTCGACCGCGCTACGAAAACTCAGCGCCACGATGACGTCGACACCAGGCATTGTCATCAGAAGCCGCGTTACCGGATCGGACTTCGCCAGGGCCGTGAGTTGGCCGTCGACCTTCACCAATTAGTCGAGGAGAAGAACGCGCACGCGAAGCATCGCCTCCACGATGTTCTCGAGTATCTCGTTTCCGTCGGCGAGGTTGCGCGCTCGCGCCTCGCATGTCCTTCGCGTTACCGAGCCGATCTTGAGACCGAAGTACCTAAGCGCAGCGCGCAAGGAATTCTTTGTCGCGGTCACCTTCTCCACCAGGAAAGTGCGCACCGTGAGCAAAGCGCGGGTTTCTTGGGCGTCGAGCGATTTGACGTATACCCGCTTTAACCAACCCAGCCGGACGAGGTGGGCGATGCCGCGCGCGTCGTGACGATCTGTCTTCACGCGCATGGCAGCGAAGGCGGCCCGGACGTGGCGTGCCTCCATCACGGACACCGAAAAGCCTTCGTTCACGAGCCCTTTGTACAGCCATTGCGAAAGATTCCCGGCCTCCAGCCCCACATGCTCGATGCGACGCACCTTGTGGCGGATTGCCTTAATGACCGTTTCTGGCTCGCTCGCCGCGCGCGTTTCCTTGATGATGCGACCGCATTCGTCGACAACGCAGATATGCGTCTCGTCGAGGGAAACATCGAGGCCAACAAAAAATTCCTTTTCTGAACTCCTTGATCGGTTGCAACGAAGGGTATGATTCCAACATCTCCGTCTGGCGTAAAGCTCGATCAGCGCATCTGTATCGCCAACACGAGATCTTCGCCGGCATCGGGGCGGACATTCCGGAGACCACTCTTGCGGGCTGGTGTGGTCGCGCCATGAAAGTCCTGTCGTCGCTGATCGAGAGGATCGAGGCCGACCTCATGGGCAGCGGGCCTAGCCGCGGGGTCAGACAGGGCCGGATCCGGGCCTGTGTGCGGGATCAACCTCCGTGGGCGGAGTCATCGCCATCGGATGCGGTCTATCGCCAAGATCGGGGGTTCCGGAAGAAAAACTGCCAGACCCAACGAAACATCGACGCGGCGCTATACCTTGGCTAGTTTCCACACGGTCTGGAGGGTGTATGTCTCAATAGTTCTGACTAAGGGGTTATTGGTATTCCCTTTAACGGCTCCTTGCCCGAGCGTATGATGAATGCCGACTTTTGGAACTTCTGGCGGGTGCAGTGCGGGAAGCCCCTCAAGTCTTTCCGCACCACCTTCATCGGCTTCTGCCAGAAGCGGTATGCCGGCAGGGCGTAAGCTCCGCCAGATCAACATGAGTCTCGATTTTGATGCAGCCTGCCGTTAACTTTTTTGGCAGCGTGCCCCGAATCGGGGCTTTGCTGGCAACCTTAGGGGAAGTGATAATGAAAAGGACTATAAACGGCATTACATTTATCGCAGCTTCGACCTTCATAGCCACCGGAAGCACAGCGGATGCTGCGACATTCAATATTGAGTGGTCAAACCTTTCGGCGGGAGAATTCGGCACAACGGCTACGGGCATATTTCGCACTTTGAACGGTGTGACCGTTACTGCAACAGGTTATAGCGTTTCTGTTCCATCCGGCGGCCAAAGCGAAACGGTGTCCGGCCCGTTAACGGCGGTTGATATTGCTGCGTGCACCAATCTCAACCCCGCATTGTGCCCGGGCGGTCGAGCCGAGGGGCTTCGACTTTCGCGGGCTGGTATCGGAATTCGTGCCGTGTCCGGACCTGGCCTTGGCGACACCAATTTGGGCCTAAACGGCTACACCGCTACTTCGGGTGATTTTGTCACCGAATTTATCTCGTTCAGCTTCTCAAGTGCCGTGGATATAGGCTCTATCGTTGTCGATGATGTATCAAATTCACCGCGCCCGGTTTGGTTTACCTCAAGCGACTCCGCTTTAGATTTTTCTAGCGGTCTTGGTAGCGCTCTTTCGGGGCTTAGCATTGTTAATAGCCGAGATGATGCTTCAGATGGTCTTTTCTCACATGCAGCTAATTTGTCGGGTATATCCACCATTATCGTCGGCGCCCCGTTTACCTCAGGGAATTTTTTCGAGATTGAGCCGCGTGGCGCAAATTTCTACATGCAAAGTTTTGCGAACGTAACACTATCGGATACAGGAGGGCCGTCTCCTTCTTCCGTCCCGCTTCCCGCAGGTCTCCCGCTCATACTATCGGGACTGCTCGGGGTCGGGCTTCTAGCAAGGCGCAAAAAAGTCGGCGGAGCCTAGGTGTGCGATCCCGGCATTTGGTGGATCGGATTTAGGATGAATCTGTCTGGCTCGGATGTCCAGATCTTGCAGATGTATTCGTAGGGTGTGAGGCCGCCGAGGGTCTTTGGCCGGCGCGCAAAATTGTAAGCGGCCATGAAGTCGGCGAGATGGGTGCGGAGCTGGTCGTGATCATCGTAATGGAAGCGCTTGACCGTCGCGTCCTTGATCGTGCGGTTCATCCGCTCAACCTGACCGTTCGTCCAAGGGTGGTTGGGCTTGGTGAGGCGATGCTCGATGCCGCTCGCCATTGTCCTCGGACCAATGGCGGACAATGGCTCGCCCTCGCAGATCATGTCGAAGCGCATGGGCCGAGAGCAGAGGGTGTTGCGGCTCCGCGGTTGTTCGCCGAACTGGATGCCATTGTCGGTCAGAACAGTGTGAACTTGATATGGCACGGCCTCAAGCATGTGCTGCAGGAACTCCCAAGCGGGGCCTCTGTAAGCCTTTTCAAGGAGTTGTGTTACGGCAAACTTACTGGTGCGGTCGATCCCAACGAAGAGATAGAGATTTCCCTCGGACGTCTGAACCTCTGCGATATCAATATAAAAGAACCCGATTGGGTAGCGCTTGAATTTCTGCCGCCCCGGCTTGTCTCCTTCGACATTGGACAGGCGTGCAATATCATGCCGCTGCAAGCACCGGTGCAACGCCGACTGTGTCAGTTGCGGGATAGACGGCTGCAGGGCATGAAGGCAATCGTCCAGCGGCAGCAGAGTGTGACGCCGGAATGCGAGAGATATGGGCAAAAGTTGGTGACGCTTGATCAGGCGGCATTGTGAAGTTGGCGG
>JAUNVT010000206.1 GCA_030540655.1 Rhodobacterales bacterium | reverse complement strand
AAGCCCCTCCCTGGAAGTGGGGGAGGGGCTGTAGTGGAGATGGCGGGAATCGAACTCATACTTCACGAAAACCGCGTAATCATGCGGGAAACTCGCCCTTCACCTTACGGAACGTGACCTTATAGTGACCCTAAGGGTTCAATCAGCCTGCCCGTTCATTCCCGCCAGGGCGTCTCTTCCTGCGCCCGCGCCCAGGACGTGCGGCGTTCCAGGCATCGATCGTCTCTTCGGTCCACCCGAAGGTCGGCCACTTGGCGCTGCCGATGATGACGTCAGGCTCCGGCAGGTCGTAACGGCTGAGGGTCGCCGTCTTCACGCCAATACGCTCCGCGAACTGGCTGCGCGACAAATACCGCCGTGTCACGGCTGAACCTTCCGCGCATAGAACGCGAGACCAGCCGCCGCCACGGTGAGCACCCCCGCTGCGAGTGCCGCCGCGTAGTGGCCGGCATAAAGCGCCCAGGTCGTGAGCAGCGAGGCCCCAATGAGATACCAGGTCGTTGTCATTGTGTGGTGTTCATGGATTACGCTGGGGGTGCGGCCCGGGGTAATTGTTCTACTCCGGGCCGCGTGCCACTACTCGCGCCTCGAGGAACGCCCCTTAATGGCGGCAACCAGGTCGGCCCCAGCCTTCACCAGGGCGGCAATTGCGCCGATCACTGCGGCAATCCCAGCGTAGTGATCCATGATCCTCCTTTCTTCGTTGTCACCTCTATTATACATATAATAATATGTGTTTGCAGCCGGAGGGACCCTGCCTCTCAAAAGTTGAGACAACAACTCTTGCGCCAGAAAACACAGCGCCTACGATGAGAGTGGGCACAGCCTGAGCTGTGAGCAGCGTGATACGCTACTTGCCCACCTTGGCGATAGGAGGAGTGTGAGCACACATGACAACGCTGACATGGGAGGTTCGCACCCAAACACTGAAAGGCGCACTGATCCGAGTGATGACCGCAAGCCCGAGCAAGCTACGGGCAAAGCGCCGCGCACTCGAGAAGGAGGGGATCGTCGCACAGTCCTGGAAGGCGGTGGGGCGGGACCTAGAGACCAGTATGGACAAGATCCACAATCAGGGGAATTGACCCCTGCCTCAGATCGCCCCCTACAAGCTCAAGACTCCGAGAACCCCAACAATACGCTCGGTGAAGGCATGGAGCTCCTGGCTACCACTGTCGCACACCAAGGACCCCTGCCCTCCCCGGAAGTCTTCGCCGGGTATGAACATGTTCTTCCTGGAGCGGCTGACCGCATCTTGTCGATGGCTGAAGCTGACGTCACCACTCGCGCCCGCATCGGCAAGGCCGAAGCGCGCAGCACCGAAGCGGTTTCCGTCGCGTTCGCGTCTATTCCACCCCTATTCATTTTCGTCGCCGTAGCAGGTGCGTTCAAAGACTCTACAATCGCGATTATCAGCGGCCTGCTCGGCGGACTTATCACTTCCACCCCGGCGGTTATTTCTGCAATTCGCAATCGACGCAGCCCGGAAGGCGAACGCTAGGTTCACTCAACCCGCCCGCTCGGCCTGAAGGCCGACACGCCACAGCCTGCGCCGATACGCCGACACTACCCATCTAGGCAGGTCCAACTCGAGCGCGATCGCGCCACTATGACCCCCATGCAGGCGTTCCGCGCTCGCGTACTCACTAACCGATATGAGCTGCGCGGCCACCTTCTCGTTGATCGTGTCCTCGACGGCGCGGCCCTGGTGGCCGTCATCGCCGCGACGCGCATGCTCGAGCTCGTGGGCGAGCGTGGCCAGTTGCTGCCCGGCGGTCATGCCACGCCGCAGGTAGACCCTGCGCGCATGCAGGTCGAATACGCCCGTGAGCGTGCCCGGTAGGCGCGCCTCGACGACGGCGATACCTTCACGGGCGCAACGCTTGACGAGCTGCTGAAACTGTTTAGCGCGGTCCACGCCCCTCACCATAGGAACGACCCCCGACACGAACGCTGATCTGCTATCTGGTCGGAGCTATAGAGCTCTACCCCAGGGGGGCCGCATCAAAGTGCGGCGGATCAAACGGGATCTCGATGCTCGAGTAAGGAATGTGCGCCAGAACAGATGAGAGAGCCGGGGCTATCAGTGTCCAGAGATGAAATGTGGCCAGTTCACCGAAAGCATCTGCACAATGCTGCCTCCACTCCTCGTCACCTATAGCGGTGTCGCGCTCCTGGTGGGGCCGTAGGACGAGTTGTGCGGTCGCTCCAGCGAGCCAGTACTCGTCGGAGAACAAGACATCTGCAATGAACGTGACACGGCCGCTGCCCAATCCGTGATCATTAGGGGTTAGCGCGCAGAATACTGACGCCTCTACTTTAGAGTCGGGCGAGCTGGGGCCGGCTTCCACTTCTCGCGGGGCTACCATCAACCGCGTAACATTTGCCACCTGCAGGTCGTAGCCAGCACCAAGACTCATGCTGTCGTCTCCGACAACGGTCCTCGCTTCCGGCTCTCCCAGCGCGGCCACTGCGCCAGAGCATCCACGGGGATTGTCGGCACGGGTCGATCCAAGTCAGTGATTTCATATGCGATCCGCGCACCAATAGCGTTTGCGTACTGCCGAACAGTCTGTCGACGCGGGTCCACGCTCCCACTTTCAAAGCGCGAGATCACGGCAGGGTCGGTGCCCATTCGCCGGGCCACTTCTGCCTGCGTAAGGCCAGACACCTCTTTGCTTTTCCGGATTGCAACCAGCCTCATAAGGGCATCGTGATCCGCGTCGGCTTGCTCCCTGGCTCGCCTACGTAGAGTTGGGTTGATTCGCGACATCACTACCCCCTAATGGTCCATGCTTCTAAAGTCATGGTATACAGTGGGCGCCTTCCTGGCTAGTGCGGCCGCCAATCGTTGACCCACCTATCACCGCGCGTTTGAGCCTCCGCAATCGCTTGATTTTGGATTCTCCTCCAATCTCGAGAGTCACGCGGCTTGAGGTGCAACATGAGAGAAACAAGCCCGTCGAAACAATCAGGCTCCGAGTAGTAGATCCGGGCTCGATACTCAGTGTTGCCGATCGTCACAGGATCACGAAGGCGAAGCTCTGCCACCCCCGGCTGGGACGCGATGCGGCAAGCGTCGTGACGAATCCTCATGCTGTATGCATCTTCACTCAAGTCCCCGAGCTTCGCCCGATCCAAGAGGCTATCGACTTCGCCGACGAAAAAGTTGTACGCCTCGTCAGACCAATCCTCGGTCAAGTCGTCGAGGTCCACACCTATCCAGCTCTGACCATCCAGCCAATCTTCTACACCCTCTAAATTGTGCTCAGACGGGTGTATCCAGACGTAGATCCCGTCCCCGGATGCAGTACAGGAACGAAGATAATCACCATCGTGCATGCGAAGGACGGCAGACCCAGTGCTGTCGCAGCTCATCCCAAACCCCCTAGAAGCCCGGTAGCCCGTTACGGCAGTTCTTGGGACGCCTCAGCCTCGGCCTCGACGTCGTAGCCAGGATCGTGCGCCGCCATGCGCGCCACGTCCTCCTCAGTGAGTTCGTACGGCGTCGGCAACGACGACACAGACGCGGGGGCGGGAGCGTCATCTAGGCTGCGGGTGCGCGACTCAACGAGAATCCGGATAATCTCATCTATCGCGTTTCGCTCACGCAAGTTCAGCATCGACGCCTCGCGCGGCGGAGTGTAGGGTGCCTCGCGCGCATCCAGGGGTTTGCCCGCCCATCGACCCACCTCACTCGCTGGGACGCCGAGCGCGCGAGCGATCTTGCGCAAGGTCCGCTCACTAGGGTTCTTGCGCGTCCCCTGAACCACTCGGCGCGCCGTTTCGACCGAAACGCCGGACTTGCGCGCTAGCTGATTAATCGAGCTGAGCTGAGCTGCGCGCATTGCCGAAGCCCATGGCTCGAGTATGTCGGTCCTCATGTTGCTACCGTCCCGCGTATCGCAGCTATTTCCAAATATCACTGTAGACGCCGCGTCTACAAAATACACCCATGTAACTAGCGGAAACGCGGCAATCCTGCACCCATAAACGGTTGACGCTGTAGACGGTGCCGTCTACACTCTTGCGTGACAGTAGTTGCCGCGTCTACAGTAAGGACACCGACATGCGACACCGAGGATGGAACTTCGCAGTGAAACTCATCAGCCCTGACGTCCTGCGTCAGTACTTGCGATTTCGTGGATTCAGCTACGGGCAACTTGCCCGGCTTGCTGGCTGCTCGAAGTCACTTATCGGGCACCTGGCCACCGGTGAACGTAGGCGGACCAGTGTCGATATTGCACGCGCCATCTGTCGCGAACTTGACGTGCCGGTTGAGGCTCTTTTTTTGCCCGAGCTATCTACTGTCATGCGTGATACCGCGCCCACCCCCACTAAGAAAACCGCCTAGGAGAACCCCATGAACGCCCTGCCCTTCATCGTCCAAGTCA
>JAUNVT010000205.1 GCA_030540655.1 Rhodobacterales bacterium | reverse complement strand
CCTAGCGGATCGATGGCCGGGCTGATCGATGGCCTCACCAGGGCCGAACGTCAGGCACCACGCACCAATCACACCGCCACCACCGCCAAAGCGCCGGGGCCGCCTATCCAGGAAGGAAACTGCCAATTCCCGAAACCGGCCGATTACCTCACCCGCCAGAGTAGAAAGTTTTACGTCGGCACCTTGTCGGCACCTTAAGGAAGGTTCAGACGGTGTTGACACCCTGCGGTAGCGGCCCTTCACTGCGCGGCGGATGAACTTACACGAAGCGAACATTCGCAGCGCATTCGATGGATATGGGAAGGCCAACCTGAAAGTTATTTGAAAAAGGTCAAGCGGCTTCATAGCCAGCAAAAATCTCCGTTTTTCCATTCCTCCGGATCAGGATCACGTCATAGGCTTCGCGCTTTGCCTCGGGCCCCATACCGGGCGATCCATAGGGCATGCCCGGCACGGCGAGACCCACGGCATCGGGGCGTTCGTCAAGCAGCCTGCGGATGTCTGCCACGGGAACATGCCCCTCGATCATATAACCTTCGACCTCCCCGGTGTGGCAGGAAGTCAGTTCCGGCGGTATGCCCCTGTCGAGCTTGTGGCGGAACAGGGCCGTGCCGAGGCTGGTCTCGGTGGTCACCGCAAAGCCTTCGCGTTGCAGGATCTCGATCCAGGCCGTGCAGCAGCCGCAATCGGGGTCCTTGAGCACATGGATCGCAGGCGCGGTCTTCGCCGTTGCTGCGAGCGGAAGCGCCAGAGCTAGGCTCGCCGTACCGGCCATCATGCTGCGTCGGGTCATGGTCATGTCTGGACTCCTTTCAGGTCGTCGCGGTGTGGGATCTTACTTTGCCGTTCCGGCCATCCGTGATGTTCATGATGCCAGACGCGGCGGAGGGGCGAAAGCCCAGCAACCGCAACGCGTTCAGCGTGACCAGTACGGTCGCCCCGGTATCTGCGAGAATGGCGATCCAGAGGCCGGTGACGCCGAGGATCGTGGTCACCAGGAACAACGCCTTCAGCCCGAGCGCGATGGCGATGTTCTGGCGGATATTGGCCATGGTGGCCCGCGCAAGCCGGATGGTGCCTGCCACGTCGGTGACGCGGTCGCGCAGGATCGCGGCATCAGCGGTTTCCAGCGCCACGTCGGTGCCCGAGCCCATGGCCACGCCCACATCGGCGGCGGCCAGCGCGGGCGCGTCGTTGATGCCGTCTCCGATCATCATCACCCGCGCCGTGGAAGTCAGCTCCCGAATCGCGGTCACCTTGTCTTCCGGCATCAGGCCCGCGCGGTGCTCCATGCCCAGCCTCCCGGCGATGGCTTGCGCGGAGCGCGGATTGTCTCCGGTCAACATGACCGAGGAAATGCCGAGCGTCCTGAGCTGCGCGACCGCCTCCGCCGCATCGGCGCGCGGCTCGTCGCGCAGGGCGATAAGGCCAAGGGCCGTGGTGTCGCGCAGGACGACCACCACTGTCTTGCCCTCGGCCTCCAATCCGGTGATGCGCGTGCGGCCACCTTCCGTCAGCGCGCCAAGCTCCTCCGCCAGTCGGGGTGAACCGACCCGAACGGTCGCGCCTTGAACCGTCGCCTGCGCGCCCCTGCCCGGCAGAACCTGCGCATCAGAGGTGGGAGCCGCGGCCAAACCCTGCCGCTCTGCCTCCGCGCAAATCGCCCGGCCGAGAGGATGGCTCGCGCCGCTCTCGACACCCGCGGCGAGGATCAGAAGCTCGGCCTCGGTCCCCTCCAGAACGGCGATGTCGGTGACGCGCGGCCTGCCGTGGGTCAGCGTGCCGGTCTTGTCGAAGGCGACATGGGTCACGCGTGCCGCAGCCTCGATCACCTTGCCGCCCTTCATCAGCAGGCCGTTACGTGCGCCGGTGGACAGCGCCGAAGCAATGGAGGCCGGGACCGAGATCACCAGCGCGCAGGGGCAGCCGATCAGCAGCAGCGCCAGCGCGCGATAGATCCAGTCCTCCCACGGCTGGCCAAAGGCCAACGGCGGCAGGATCGCTACGAGCAGTGCCGCCCCCACCACCGCAGGCATGTAGACCCGGCTGAAACGGTCGATGAAGCGTTCGGTCGGCGCGCGGGCGCTTTCGGCCTCGGCCACCAGTCGCACGATGCGGGCGATGGTGTTGTCCTCGGCGGTCTTCGTGACACGGACACGCAGCAGCGCCTCGGTGTTGATCGAGCCCGCGAAGACCTGCGACCCGGGCTCCTTCATGCTCGGAACGCTCTCGCCGGTCACGGGGCTTTCGTCGACCCCGGAGATGCCTTCGATCACCGCGCCGTCGCAGGGCACGCGGTCACCGGGGCGCACCTGTACGACGTTGCCCAGGCCTAGCCGGTCGGCGGCAACCTCGCGCGTCTTGTCGCCCACTTCCAGCCGTGCGGTCTTGGGCACGAGTTTGGAAAGCGAGCGGATGCTGTCACGGGCCTTTCCGGCGGAAATGCCCTCCAGAAGCTCTCCGATCGCGAAAAGGAAAATCACCAGAGCGGCCTCTTCCGGCGCGCCAATCACCAGCGCCCCGGCGGCAGCGATGGTCATCAGCATCTCGATGGTGAAGGGCATGCGAACCCGTGCCATGGCTAACGCGCGCTGCGCCACCGGGTAGAGCCCGATCAGCGTGGCAAGCACGAAAGCCCAATGTGCGAACTCTGCTGCGAAGACAAGCCGCATCCCCCACGCCAGCGCCAGCAGCGCGCCGGTGCTGATCACCAACCGGCCCTTGTGGGTCTGATGCCAGGCAGGGTCAGCGGGGGCGCCCTCTGGGATTGCCGCTGGCGCGGCTTCCGCAGGTGCAGCCGGGAACGCCCCGTCCGGCAGGATGAAGCCGCCCTTGGGCTGTTCGGGGCGCGCGCCTTTCGGGGCGATGCCGAAGCCGACGCCGCGCACCGCCTTCTCGACCTGCTCGGGCGAGGACTGGCTTGCGTCCAGTGTCAGGCGCAGCCGCTCGGCCATGAGCGCGACATCGACATCCGCGACTCCGGGAAGGCGTCCGACCGCCCCCCGCACCTTGGCCGCGCAGGAGCCGCAATCCATGCCCGTCACGCGCCATTCATGCTCTGTGCTGGTTTCAACCGACATGCTGTATTCCCTTGAGAGTTCCGCTCGGACCTCGGTATAAGATCTACAGCAACTGTAGGTTCAAGACCTTTTTTTGAGGATCGCGACTGCGCGACCGCCACAGGAGGGCACCCCATGCTATCGATCGGCACGCTGGCGAAACGCACCGGAACCACGGTGCAGACGATTCGCTACTACGAACAGATCGGGCTGATGCCCGAACCGGGGCGCACCGACGGCGGCCAGCGCCGTTATGGCGATGCCGGACTGGACCGGCTGGCCTTCATCCGCCACTCCCGTGACCTCGGCTTTCCGCTGGAGGCGATCCGGGAGCTTCTGGACCTGTCCGACAGCCCGGAAAAATCCTGTGCCCAGATCGATGCGGTTGCCCAGAAGCAGCTGAAGGCCGTCCAGGCGCGAATTACCCGGCTGCAATCTCTGGAAGCCGAGCTGGAGCGCATGCTCGGCGAATGCCATAGCGACCGTGTTGCGGATTGCCGTATTCTGGAAGTTCTCCGCGATCACGAGGAATGCCTTTCGGATCACAAGGGGGCTGAGCTCTGATGCTGGCCATTCTGATCTATCCGCTCGCCGCCCTGGCCGAGATTGCAGGCTGTTTCGCGCTCTGGTCCTGGTGGCGCGGCGCTTCTGTCTGGTGGCTTGTGCCGGGCGTTGCGAGCCTTGTGCTCTTCGGATGGCTGCTTGCCCTGATCGACACGGAGGCCGCCGGTCGCGCCTTTGCCGCCTATGGCGGGATCTACATCGCCGCGTCCCTGCTCTGGATGTGGAGCGTCGAAGGCCAGCGCCCAACGTCGTGGGACCTTGCAGGGGGCGGTTTGTGCCTGCTTGGAGTCTTCGTGATCCTTCTGGGACCGCGCGCGGTCTGATCTCCGGTTCCTCGGCGGTCCACTCCACTGCGGCGCGGTTGCCCCAGATCCGGCCTGGCAAATAACGGCCATCCAGTATCATGCGGCGGCAGAGCCAACCTTCCCTCAGCGCGGGGCGATCGCCAAAGCAACCAGCCGATGATGAGCATCGCGGCACCCCACACCAGAAACCCGATGCCCCAGAAGATCCATTGCTCCGGCGGGACCGTCTCGTTCACGTGGTGCAGGCCAAGCAAGTGGTGGTCAATGACCCCCTCTACGAGATTGAAAAGCCCAAAGCCCATCAGCAGAGTGCCGGTCAACAGTCGGCTCGACCATTGCAGATGCATTCGCGGTGCCGAACGCTACAGCAGGATCAAGCCGATAATGACAAAAATATAGGTTGCAGCGTGGAAAGGGCCATCGAAGAACGTGTTCCATCTCAGTCCTTCGATTGTTTCCGACGGATAGCC
>JAUNVT010000204.1 GCA_030540655.1 Rhodobacterales bacterium | reverse complement strand
GCAAGCCAAACGCCACACAGTCATTGAGGTGATGCGCCCCAATCGCCAGCTTCGTTATCTTCATGGCACATCTGACAACCCCGATGCCGAGGGTGCCGCGCGGTCTGGTCTGAGCGGCCAAGCGACCGGGCGTGCCAAGACACGGGATTGGATCGGCTGAGATGACCCGACATCTGAAAATCGCCCGCGACAGCGCTGTCAAAAGCAGATCACACGCCATGATTACGCTGAAAACACTGCTCATCAACGCACCCACCCAGTTGCGAGACAGTCTTGATCAAGGCAGCGGAAAGATCACGTCGGTTCGTCATGTCGCAGCCCTGCGACCAGGAGAAATGACGTCTCCGACAGCCTCGGCCAAGGCGGCCATGCGCGCGATTGCAAGGCGCTGGCTCTCCTTGCACGAAGAGGTTCAACAGCTTGACCAACACCTGGAAAGCCTTGTTCGCGACCGTGCGCCAGAACGCATGAATGCGCATGGCATCTCGACGATGACGGTGGCGGACATGCTGATCCTCGTCGGCGACAACCCCGAACGGATCAAATCCGAGGCTGCCTTGGCAAAGCTCTGCGGTGTCTGCCCGATCCCAGCGTCAAGCGGCAAGACGAACCGCATGCGCCTGAACCGCGGTGGCAATCGCCAGGCCAATGCGGCAGCAAGGGCGCCCTCCCATGAGCATAGCGAGGGTCTTCTCCGGCTTTCTGCGTGAACAGCAAAACCGTTCACCGGACGTTCTCTCTGCCGTCAGAGGATTTTTCGCTCATGGGCGTTCGAAATTTATTCCGAGAAGATTCGGTGCATGTTCTGGTCGAATGTCTAGGTGTGAGGTGGTCCTGCTTTTTCGAACAGGTTTGCGGCTCAGCCAAGATGCATCCGGGTTGAAATTCATGCCGTCTGGTTCATCTGTACCGCACCAGAGTATGCGTCGTCGGGTGTTCGTTTTTCAAGGGCGAGTATGGCTGCCCAGCGTTGAAAAACTCACGCGCTTCGCCTATGACACGGTAATCCCCTCATTTTGACGGGGTCGTAGAAGTTATGCGGCCAGTTTCAGTTTCTGTGCTGGTGTGATGCCGCCGATGCCCATGTCAGGGTCGCAGGAAAGACACATGGTCACTTTGGGAAAGTGTCTGCGATCAGGCTGCAATACCACAGTCGCAGCTCGGAATTTTTGAAACCCGCACCGGGCGAGCTTGAAAGCTCATTGACAGGGCTCGACTGGCGAGCGGCGGTTTACCGCCAAAATTGGTCTATATCGGCTTTTATAAGTGAAAGAATGGCGATAAAACATTAGAGAGAAAGAAAATGGCACGCGTCGAATCGTGACCCAGACGAGAGCAGGAGCACAGTTTCAACGTGTCAGCACGAAATGCGCACGATCGGGGTGCAAGCGCGCCGGTGACAGTCAGGCCGTTCCAGATCCGCGGGCGGTTTCTGACCGCGCTTGCGCTTCGGATTCAGTGCAATGCTGTGGATGCCGGCTTTTACAAAGCGCTGGACGACCAACTTCGGGCAACGCCGCAGTTTTTTATCGACGCACCGCTGGTGCTTGATTTTGGCGAGGTTCCGGATTTTATCGACGTGGACCAAGTCCGGGACCTCGTAGATAACCTGCGCCGCCGCAAATTGCTGGTATTTGGCGTTCAGAATGCTGATCACGTCATGATGGACGCTCTGCAGGCGATCGGGCTGATTCCCATCCACAGCAAAAGCGACGCTCCCGGCCCGGACGAGAAATCGAATCGCACACGCCAGATCGAAAAACTGCTGCCGCCAGATAACAAGATCATCTCGGCGCCGGTCCGGTCGGGTCAGATGGTTGTCGCGGAACGAGGTGACCTGACTATTATCGGCTCAGTCGCCGCAGGCGCAGAATTGATTGCGAGCGGGAATATTCATGTCTACGGAACTTTGCGGGGCCGTGCCATGGCAGGCGTTCAAGGGGACCAGAACGCGCGCATCTTCTGCCAGAAGCTCGACGCAGAGCTGGTGGCCATTGCCGGCCTGTATCAGACGAGCGAAACCTTTGAACATCCATTACAAAACCGATGCATGCAGATTTTCCGTTACGATGAAAGACTATTTATGGAGGCGCTCGCATGACGACGCAACTTGAAGAAAAGCCGCCCCTTGGTCGGGTGATTGTAATCACGTCAGGCAAGGGCGGCGTTGGCAAGACCACCTCGGCTGCTGCAATCTCGGCTGGGCTCGCACAGCGCGGGTTCAAGACGGTCGTCATCGATTTCGATGTCGGATTGCGCAACCTTGACATGACGATGGGCTGCGAACGCCGTGTCGTCTTTGACTTCATCAATGTCATCCAAGGGGAGGCGCGGCTCAAGCAGGCGCTGATCCGGGATAAGCGGCTGCCGAACCTGTTCATCCTGCCCACCTCTCAGACCCGCGACAAGGAGGCCCTGACCAAGGAGGGCGTCGAAACTGTGCTGAACGAGTTAAAGCAGGAATTTGACTATATCGTCTGCGACAGCCCCGCTGGTATCGAACGCGGCGCACAGATGGCGATGCATTTTGCCGATGAAGCGATCGTGGTCACAAATCCTGAGGTATCGTCCGTCCGTGACAGTGACCGTGTGCTGGGCTTGCTCAGCAGTCAGACCAAGCGCGCCGAAACTGAGGGTGCGGAGCCGGTGAAGGCTCAGGTTCTGGTGACGCGGCATGACCGCGCCCGCACCGAGAGTGGCGAGATGATGAACATTGAGGACGTGCTTGAAATCCTCGCGGTGCCTCTGCTGGGTATCGTTCCAGAAAGCCAGGCAGTGCTGCGCGCATCAAACGTCGGCACACCCGTGGTACTGGACGGACCCTCCAATGCCGCGACAGCCTATGAAGACGCCGTCGCGCGCCTGACTGGCGAAGCGGTTGAAATGCGCGTTTTGAGCGACCGCCGCCCGAGCCTGTTTCAACGTCTGTTGGGGCGCATAGCATGAGTTTGTTCGGTATCTCCTTCAAGCCCCGCCGCGCGAAGTCGGCACAAGTCGCAAAAGATCGCCTGCAGATCCTGCTCGCTCACGAGCGCACGGGCGGTTCTGCCGCACCGGAATATCTGTCACAACTTCAGAACGACATCATGGAAGTGATCAAGAAGTACATAAAGATTGAAGAAAATGGCATTGATATCAGAATGGAGAAGGGCGACGAAGTCTCCAGTCTCGAAATTAACATCGAGATCCCGTCTCACGGAGTGACTGCCAGTAGTACGAACGTCTGACGCCAGAAACCGGTATCCCGTGCTCCGCAAGAAGAGCAGGCCGCATGGCGAGGGGCCTGATCGAAGCACGGGGAAATTTGACAGACCCTGAGAACCATTTTCAATTCACGCGATTTACTGCATCCGTGCTCCGGCGGCTCGCGATGGAGGTGGCAGGCGTGGTTTCGGTTCACTCAGTGACGCTGTTTTCCGTGGCGCACGACAGCCACAGCGGCGAAGCTGAGTCTTCTTCGTCTCTTAAGTAATCAGGGTGCTGTTGTTGCTGACCGGTATCGTCTTGGACACCAGCTGCGCAAACAGCTAAATTGGTCCACGATTCAAACCAACGCCTTTTTCATTCATCTTTTTGAATACTCTACCGGTTAGAGGCCGGTGGAGTATTAACTTAGGTGGTGTCCGTTTTCAGTGTTGGCCTACAGGGCAAGAGTCCCCAGATGGGCATCATCAAGCCACATCATGGGCGCGTGGAATCGGCGCCCGGCCTTAGTTTCTCTATACAGGCTTCCTGTTTTTGTTCTGACGTTTCTCGACCAGACCCGCACACAGGATATTGTCGTCATGTTAGAATCGTTCGTAAGCGGTGTTCCGATCACACGGTCTGGGCGTAGCCCCAAGGCAGGAGCTCGCTGATCTGGCTTTGCCGATGCCCGTTCACGATGGCGGTGAGGGCCCGGGTCAGGTAGCTGTGCGGCTCGATCCCATTTAGTTTGCAGGTTTCCATGAGGGAGGCCAGGACGGCCCAGTTTCGGGCCCCGGCTTCGTGACCGGCGAAGAGGCTGTTTTTGCGACCGATGGCGATGGGCCGGATGGTGCGTTCGACGGTGTTGTTGTCCATCTCGATCCGTCCGTCGGTGAGGAACAGGATCAGCCCGTCCCAGTATTTTGCGACGTATTTGAGCGCCTCGCCAGTTGGGGATTTGGCTGAGACCTGCGCTCTGGCCTGTTCCAGCCATTTTTTGAAGTTTGCAACCATCGGAGCGGATTCGTCTTTGCGGACGGCCAGCCTCCGGGATGCGGGCAAGCTGCGGATGTGTGTCTCGACGCGATAAAGAGCTGTGATCTGCCTGAGCCCTTCCTGCGCAATCTGCGCTGCGCTGTTTTTGGTCAGCTCGAACAGCTTGCGACGGGCATGCGCCCAGCAATGGGCGAGCCGGATGTTGGCCTGCCGCTTTGGGTCAATCA
>JAUNVT010000203.1 GCA_030540655.1 Rhodobacterales bacterium | reverse complement strand
GAACCCGCCCCATTCCCGCTCGAGGATATCCCGGTCAATCAGGACAGCGGGATTCACCAGACCATGGCGCATGTCGATCATCCCGACCAATCCGGCGCACAGCAGATCGCCTTGATCGGAGGGGCTTTCCGGCTTCATGTCATGGCCCGAAATTGCAGGGTTTCTGCTCGAATAACAAAAAACCCCGCACTTCCTGCCCAACAAATCCGCGCCATATACAAGCAAAAACAACCCGATAAGAGTGTTCAGGGCGGACTGATTATTCTTTCTCTGGCTTCGCAGTCTCCCGTCAGATCCATCGCGGCACCGATTGTTTGTAGCGCCGATACTCGTCATTGAACTTAAGCTCCAGGTAACGTTCTTCACGCATAATGACGCCGTAAGTCACGACAATGAGGAGCGGCACGAGAAAAACGAGAGCGCCGATGCTTTCAGCGGCGATGGCTATAGCGCCGTAAGCGAGCGTCATCGCTAGATACATCGGATTGCGGGTGACTCCATAGACACCATGAGTCACGATTCTGGTTGTTGGCTGCCAAGGCTTGACAGGGGTGCCGGCTTGGCGGAAACGGCGGAAGGCGCCGATGACCAGCGCCCCCGAAGCGGCGAAAAGCAGCGCGGCCATGCCATATCGCCATATCCCGGGCATGCCCGTCTGAATGTCTGGCAACAGAAAATCCAGTGCGAGCCCTGCGCCAAGGGCAATGCCAAACAGGAGTGGCGGGGGCGCGATCACCCCCGGATTGTCATCGGAAGTACTCATGTAGGACCTCTAATCTCTCCCAGAGCCTGATTTGAGTTTGTTTGTGTCAGTTTAGCAGGGTGTGATTTAGTTCCGTTGTGAAGCCGCATGGAGCTCCCAAAGTTTAGGACTAAACTCACCCGCCGCCAACATGTGGAAATTCGAGGCCTTCGACGTGCAAGAAGCCGCTAAAACCGCGCAGCCCGCTCAGGCGCAGCATGACGAAACCGGCCCCCACGATGATGTGGCGCCCTCCGGCACACCGATGATGGCTACAATTCGGCTGTTATGGAGCATCCTCTGGTGGCGTCGACGTCTGCCTGCTTCCTGTTCTTTCTCATTTTCTCACGTCTCCGTCCGGGTTCTGGAAGCGTGAGGGGATAAGCCGAACAGGGGGACGATCCAGAGGGCGGCGAGTACAAGCGCTGCCAACAGGAACATCTCACCCAAGCGCTGCTGGTCGTCCAGAAGATAGGCGTTGCAGAGCCTCTCCGGGGCATGAGTGTAGAGAAAAGCAAGGATGCCAAGCATGGAAACTGCCTTCGCCTTCAGAACCGCTTGAAGCAATGGGTGCGCGTGCGGCCAGCCCAGTCGCAAGCCGCCACCGACAAGGACGGCAAGACTTGCCGCCTTGGCGATGTCCACGGGCAGCGCTGCGACCGAGGCATCCACCATGCGCGGCAGCATCCAGAACGCCATGGCGAACATTGCGGTAAGCAGGCTGGCCACCCCACCGCGGTTCCACGCACCCGCGTAGAAATGCGCCAGTGCCCCCACGATCAGCGCCCCGGCCGCGATGAGCAGCGGGTATTGCAGCAGCATGTGGCGCGCAGGCGTCGCTTCGAACCAGCCCCGTGCCAGCAGCGCCAGCGCAAGCAGCCCTGCACCGGCCAATATCTGCGTCGCGCGACTCATTTCAGCAGCCGCCTGGCAGCGGCGAGCGCGCCGTCGATGTCGTCGGGATCGACGATCGCCGCCAAGCGTCCCTCGCTGTTCACGATGTGGATCGCCGTGTTGTGGACATAGCCGCCCCAGCCATCGGGAATCACGGTAACCCCGAAACTTTCCAGCAACCGGGGCAAGGCGGCGCGCGAAGGCCGGGCAACGGTCCAGATGACACCGTCTGCCTCGTGCCAGTCGCCATAGGTCGCCAGATGTTCCGGATCGTCAGTATCGGGATCGAATGAGAGAGATATCAGCCTGAGCCCCGGCGCTGTGGCCGCCACCGCATCGCGCAAGCGGGCGAAATCCGCGCCCGCACTTTGGCAGATCGTCGGGCAGGTGGTGTAGATGAATTCAATCGCCGTAACCTGCCCCGGTTGCGGATGAAGCTGCAGATGCGCGCCGGTCATGGTTTCCAAAATCGCGTCGGGGACGTGTGGCAGAGTCTCGGCCACGTTGATCCGCCGCGCGGTCTCGGTGGTCAGCGCGCGGCCCTCGTCCGTCGCCTGCCATAAAACGCCGATACCTGTCGTCAGGACAAGCGTCGATGCGATCAGGGCTGCGCGCATCTCAGGCCTTCTTGCGGCTCATCAGTCCGCCCAAGTAAAGCAGTAGGAAAAGAAGCACCCCCAGGATGGTCATAAATGCGAAGCCCGATGCGATGAAGGCCTGAAGCCCCCATTCCGGCGCGTGAACGGCCCAGCGGCGCGGGATCGACATGGCACCGGAGATCAGGAACATCAGCGTAAAACCTGCGCCCCCCACCAGAAACACCCCTACACCCAGCTGATCCAGCCCGCTCAGCCCTTCGGTGCGTGCATCCCGCACCAGCCAGGCCATGAAGCCGAAAGCCATCGCGACCACACCGAGCAGGAGATAAATATGAAAATGCCCCGGCACCCATTGCGTGTTGTGCATCACCCGGTTGACGACGATCATGCCGTCGAGGACCGCGGGAACCGCCCCTATGGTCCAGCCAGCCACGCCCAGAACCAGAAGCGATGATGCCAGATCCCATCTGACCGGACCCGCACGCAGATAGACCAGCAATGAGAAGGCGGTGACGGCCAAGAGCGGAATACCGGACAGATAGGAGATGATCTGTCCCATGACCAGCATCCAGGGAGGCATCGCCACGTCCTGAAGAAGGTGGTGCGGATAGATGATAATGACGAAAATCAGGATGAAGCTCCACGAGAGGGCAAAGACCCGCGAAGATTTCCACGGGATACCGGTATATTCCGGTACGATTTCATAAACCGCGATTACCGCCATGTAGATTGCGGCGTTGATGAAGATATGCCCGAAAATATAGATCATGTTCTTGGCGAAAAGCGCATCGACACCGAATGAGGGCTCCAGCAGGTTGACGATACTCGCCACCAGAACGGCCGCGCCAACGACAATCCCGACCACGTTAAATATGCTCGAGGCCATGGCCGCGATCACCGACGCGGGCGGCGCATCCTCGGGCTTGCCCTTGCCGAAGATCAGCGGCAAGGCCAAAGCCCCGCCGATACCGCCATAGGCGCGAATGAGTTGCCGACCCACTTCGAGATGCATCAGCAGGAAACCGACGCCGATTGCAATGTAACCCGACAGGAAGATCGCCGCCGCACCGCCCGACCACAGGCCGCCCGACATCGCGGGCAGCGGGTAGAGAAACGTCCAGGCACCGGCATAGCCACCCACAAAGATGGCCCCGAGGATCAGCACGACGCCCAACAGGAAAAGCCCCAGGAAAATAATATAAACGGCACTGACCAGCGGCACATAGCGGCCCATGAAATACCACATGATCGCCGCGCCGATCAGACCGGCCGTGCCGACCATGCCGGCCCCATGAGCCGTCAGGATCTGATAAAAGAGCGCTGAGTCAATCTCGATCATGCCGGATTGGTTGAGCCGCATTATCAGGCCGAAGGTCATCATCAGGATCAGTACGATACCGACCAGGATCATGGTGAATTTGACGGCCGCAGCCTGCGGCGCAAATTTCGCTTCAGCCATTGTCCATGCTCCCCTGGTTCGCCAGCACCGTGAAATCGGTGATCATGTCGTGATGGGCAAGCCCGCAGTATTCGAGGCAGACCACCCTGTACTCGCCAGTTTCGTCAAAGACATACTGGACCTGATTGACGTATCCCGGCATCACCTGCACCTGGAATAACAGCCGGCCGGCGGCGTTCATTACGCCAAATCCATGATTCACATCTTCCGTGTGCGCGTTGAAAACGACCGGAACCCCCTGTGGCAGTTCGGTATTATCAATGTCCCAGTACCATTGCCCGCCGGTGACATTGACGGTGGCGGTATCCGCTGTCATCGCGACAGCTTGCGGCCAGGGCCGGAGCGACGCGATCGTGACCACGATGCCCATTGCCAGCATTGCCAGTATCAGCCTCCAGCGGCGGCGTTCGACATGCCCTAGAGACGAGGGCGGTGCACCGGAGCGGATCGCGGCGACGAATGCAAATCCGATCAATACCATCAGAACGAGACTGATCGCCAAAACCGCCATCTGCATCGTTCCTCTCCCTCGCTTTGATAATAGGTATTTATGATGCCTATTTTGGCAGATACTCTTGAACTGTCAACACAATTCGGATTTCGCGCCGATCGGCTGATCAACTGTGAGCCGGCATCACAATCTGACCCAGCCAGAGATGTGGTAATCTTTAACAGGCTGCTGAAGACGTCGGCCCTCGGCGCGGTTTCGAGAACATGCTTC
>JAUNVT010000202.1 GCA_030540655.1 Rhodobacterales bacterium | reverse complement strand
CGCGCTGGCAGCCGTCATCCGTCAGGATGCTGCTGGAGCGGGCCGGGAATCTGGGGCTACTCGACTGAACAGCCACAGAATCGCATTCAGCACCACCCCCTGTCTTTTGCTCTATGATCATCGGATACATCTTACGGTGAACATCCTGACCCACAACAACCTGTTGACGTTTCGAGATAAAGCCTCTGGATAAAGTTCTGATTTTCATGAACATAGTTTCAGCAGTAGAACGCCCGCTCAACGCCCAAAGACGCTTCAACGGTATGGACTGGATATGTCCAAATTATCTGTTAGGGTAAGAAAAAATATAACAGACTCGAGGGCAGTCATGAGTGGGATACGCGCGTCCCAGAGGTTCGAAGTCATGTCGAAGCGGCTTGGAAGCCGCTTGCGTGAACACGCGGAAGAGACCTTCCCGCCGGACGCCCAGAAAGGCCTGCGGCGCTTCGCCATGCGTGAAGCAGCTGAGCTGCTCCGCATCAATCAGAACACCTTCAGGCACCACGTTTCAAACCTTGACGGTTTTCCGGAGGGCAAACTGGAAGGCGGTAATCGTCGAACATTTTCAGCAGAGGAAATGGTTCAGGCCCAGCGGGTTTTACTCGAAACTGGTCGGATTAAACCGGAAGAGCATCCACACAGGAGGCAAGGAGAACTCTGTCAGGTGTTAACGATCTTCAATCTGAAGGGCGGCTCGGCGAAGACGTCCACGGTCGCACATGTTGGGCAGCTTTTAGGATTGCGTGGTTACCGTGTCCTGCTGATCGACCTTGATAGCCAAGCAAGCCTCACCAACCTATTCGGCGTAACCCCTGAACTCGATCCGGATATGCCGACCTCCTATGACCTCATTCGAGACAAAGACCCCTTTCCCGTCTCTGAGATTATTCGGAAGACGAACTTCCCGACCGTTGACTTGATACCGGCATCCATGGATATCATGGAGTATGAGTTCGAGGTCGCACTTAGCTTCAGGCAAGGTGCTACAACGTTCCACAGCCGCATTCGTGAAGCCCTCGAACCGGTGCTTGATCGCTATGATCTCGTCATTTTTGATACACCGCCTCAGTTGAACTTTTCTGTGATCTCTGCCCTCTTTGCCTCGACTGGAGTGCTGATCCCGCTTAACGCCTCGATGCTCGACGTGATGTCCCTAGCAAGCTTTCTTGGCATGGCCAGCAATCTGATGGACGTTGTTGAGGCCCATGCCCCGGAACATGGCCTGAACTTTGTAAGAGTTCTTATCACACGATATGAAAACACGGACGGCCCGCAGGTCCAGATCTCATCGCTGCTGAGAACTGTGCTAGGAGATGCAGTTCTGCCCACCGAGTTCCTGAAATCAACCGCGGTTGGTGATGCAGCGAACACTCAGCAGAGCATTTTTGAGGTAGAGCCCCGAGACGTGAACCGGCGAACATACGAACGAGCGAGCGAATCCGTTTCTCGGGTTACAGACGAAATAGAGCGAGAAATCCTGAAAGCTTGGGGGCGGACACATGGCTCGTAAGGTTTTCGGAAACTCCTTAAAGAACGCTATGGGTCAGGGCCCGGTGCGTAATGACGACGCGGAGATCAAGCGGACTAGCCCTACGGTCGCACGCGCACAAGCGTCCGTCCTAGAAGAAGACAAGCACGCCACCCGCCTGCTGGACCCCAGCTTGATCCAAATGTCCGCGGTCATGGACCGGATTGATCCATCCGAGGGGCTCGGAGATCTTATATCTTCGATCCGGGATCATGGGCAGAAGGTCCCCGTCCTTGTTCGGCGATCTCAAAACGGTTCTTTTGAGATTGTTTATGGTCGCCGTAGGCTTCTGGCCTGCCGCGAACTAGGGCAGAAGGTTCGCGCCACGGTCATGGAAATGACCGATGAGGAAGCCCTCATCGCCCAAGGTGTTGAGAACAACGCTCGGCAAGACCTCTCGTTCATAGAAAGGGCTCTATTCGTTGCTGGCATTATTCGCGAACTGGGAAAGACAGACGAAACTAAGAAGAAAGCTCAGACTGTCGCGTATCGCGCGTTGCAGATCGACGAGTCTTTGGTGTCTAGGATGAACCGCATCGCAACGGGGATCCCTATCGACCTCATCAGGGCAATCGGTCCTGCTCATGGAGTAGGCCGGAGGATTTGGGAAAAGTTATTCAAGCTTTGCGAGAAGGATCTCGCACGGGCGCGTGCAATCACCGCCGAAGTACCCCGAAACGTACCGGGATCTGAACGGCTGGAAGTGGCTATCGCCCTCCTCACTCCACCGAAGCCGTCAAAGAGAGAGCCGACTCTCGACGAGCGAGTCAGGATTATCCGGAGGGGCAATAAGATCACTCTTGATGTTGATCCGACGCTTATCCCTCAAGTCGAAGAAGCCATAAGAGAGCTGATCACGGAGCTTCTTGACTGCGGTCAAGGTGAGACTGCCGACAGCCCAAAGAACGACCCATCTTCTTGACCGCGGTCAAGAAGCCAAAAACAACGAACAGTACAACGAAAGGAGGACCGGCCAGAAGAAGAAAGACCCCCCGAAAGCGGTGCTTCCGAAGGGCCTCAATTAGTCTCGACACCTAATTGATACCCTCAAAACGGATGGACTTCAACACCGCTCGCGGTGAACGGGGAAGCTTTTTCTACCGAAAACACCATGAGACATGCATTTATAACACCAACCACCTTGGCGGAACGAACCACTGTACCCTGTCGTAGCCCATACGACCTCCTCGCACCGGTTCGGACACTAAGGAAAGACCTTTGCCTGACGCCAAGTGATCTCGCTGTCTTGACCGCACTCATTAGCTTCTTGCCTAAAGATGGCTGGGACAAAGCCAGCCACCAAGCGCAGTTGATGACCATCGTTTTTCCATCGAATGCAACGCTTTCAGAACGCGCGAACGGGATAGATGAACGAACTCTTCGCCGTTCCCTTGGCCGCTTAACAGCATCTGGCCTAATTAAACGCAAAACCTCTGCCAACGGCAAACGATTTCCCCTACGTTACAACGGCGTGATCCGCGATGCGTTTGGCTTCGATCTTCACCCGTTGATCGAACAGCATACGAGACTGACCGCACAAGCGGCCAAAACTGTTGAAAATAACGAACGATTGCGATCCCTTAGGACAGAGGCATTGGCACTCCGCGCTGCCGCCATTAATCGGGACGGCCTTGCTCAGGATGAGCTTTCAAGCCTTCAAACCATGCGTAACCTACTTCGCCGTGCTACCCTCACAGTCGAGACTGTCTTGCGTCTCATAAGTGAGTTACGAAAATTCGCAACTGATGCAAAGGTCGGTTACGGCGAGCGTACAGAGGCACAATCCTTAACTACATCCGCTGAAGTCCATCAACGTGAGCGCCGTCTTCCTGCCATAGAACCCGATGATGTGTCCGCTACAAACGGGCAAAATGACCGGCACATAGAGTCAACTAAATTAGATATAAAAAATAAACCGATTGGTACTGAACAGCACAATCACGGGAAAAAAAATACAACACCTTCCATGCATCGGAACCCTAAAATGATGGAATGGGATGAATTCCAGCACATAGCAGAATTCTTTCCCGAACCACCAAAAACACCGAAGGCCCTGACACGTATAGTGGCAGAGCTAGGAAAGTCGCTGAGAATAAGCCAAGAAAGATTGATACACTGGCTCAATAAAGTCGGACCTGGTCGCATCCTACTCGCCTTCGACTACCTCATTGCTCGAGCCGAAGTGATCAAAGAACCCTCTGCATATTTCGAGACGATTCTGAACAGCTAGGACATCAACTTGCTTTTCTTGACCGCGGTCAAGAACTTCGTTGAGAGGAAGAGAGCAGTTGTGAAGGGTTTGACGGGAAGTTAGATCGGGAGAGGGGCTTCCGACACCCGTCGTGGACAAGAACTGATAGCGAAAGCAGTCGAGAGAATCACCCTGTCCCTCTCACGGGATATCCCCTTCGACAAGCTTATCCTGAGCCAGTCCAATGTGCGGCGCATGTGCTCGACATTCTTGTGCAGCCGCGTCGGAATGGGAAGGCTGCAAGACGATTTTTGGCCCCGACTGATCGCCCGGTTTGGCAGCCCCCGCGTTGTCATCACGGACAAGCTGCGCAGCTACATCAAGCCGACCAGGTTGCTGGCACCCGACGCTGACCATCGGGCGCACAAAGGCTTGAACAACGCAATTGAAGTATCGCACCGACCAACCCGAAAACGTGAGAAGATATTTGGCCCGTTCAAGTCGATCCGGCAGGCCCAAAGTTCATGCCTTCTTCAAACGGGATTCATTTATGACACAGTGGGCATGAGAGCAATCCTCAGTAGCGTGGGAAATTATACGTCCAACTCATGGAAGAGTGCCCCGCCTCAGTTAAGAATTTGTGCGGCGTTGTCACATTAACCACTTCCGATTGCCGGGTCCACGATTTGAAGGTAGC
>JAUNVT010000201.1 GCA_030540655.1 Rhodobacterales bacterium | reverse complement strand
CCTTCATTGCAGTCATTGCTCGAATGAGACCGGAACTGAACCGCGACAAGACCAGGCCAGCCAATCCCGCCAATCTTTCCGGGCCGGACGCGCGCCGGGGCAGTGGGCTGACGTTCATTCGGTGCCGTGGCGACGGAAGGCACGGCCAGGATGCATGGGCGCATGCCGACAGCCCGTGTGCTGACTGCCAACCCTTGATCCGGAATACTCGCTGCACCGTGTTCTTGCTGAGCCCGAGCAGCCCTGCGACCGTCCGGTAACCAAAGGAGTGCCCGCCTCGATCAATGCCTTGATCGGCTCTGCGAAGCGGAGATCGACCTTCAGTGCTGCCTTGCGCGGCTTGCAGCAGACCGTCCGACGAGGACCGCCGAACCACTCGCAGAGCATGGGCAGCGGCATTGCGGTTCCGTCCGGATCAATAGCCGTCCTGCCCGCTCCATGAGGGCCTGCAGCTTTTTTCGGGCGCGCAGCTCCAGCAAGGGCCTCGCCGCAAGCGTCCTGAAGATCCTTCAGCCGCTTCCCGTATTGTTCGCGGAGGTCGAGCGGATTGGCACGCAGGGAGTTCTCTACGCCCCGCTTCGCATCCCCGCCCCAACCTTCGATCTCCGAAGGGGGCAGACCGGAGGGCCAGCTCGCCCCGGCCACTGCCGTCTTGCCTTGGACAACCTCGACGACCGGCGCCGTCTTCCGCTTCGCCGTCCACCGTCTGATGTTCTTCTCTATCGTCACTCGCAGTGCGACCTTCTCCCTTGCAGCATGAGCAGTTTTCCCAGGGTTTATACAGTCGCGAACAAAGCCCGTCAGATATCATAAGCGCCGCACCAGACGCCGCAACCGCATCGGGATCATGTTCGGCGGATCTAGGATTGGCAGCGGGTAACAACGCGCTACGACAGATGCGCGAAGGTATTTCTGTCAGCCATAGCCCTTGCAGCGACCGCCTTGTTCTGGCTCTGCTGATCAATGTCGCTGAAGCCTGAAGAAGCCAAGCCATCCTCAGCTTTTGCAACGAGGCAGTCACGTCGCCTCCTCCGTCTCCTCTGTCGCGAGGAACCGGCCGATTCCGTGCAGGATGCTTATGTTGTCACAAAGCACTTTGAGGAAAACGAGGATCGGAACTGCCATCAGTGCGCCTGGGATCGACCAAAGGAACGACCAGAACGCGACGGCAATGAACACCGCCACCGTGTTGATCCGGAGCCGCCGCCCCACGATCGTGGGTGTCACGAACTGTCCTTCGACGGCCGTGCATGCAAGGTAGGCCAGAGGCGGCAGCAGGGCTGCACCAAATGTTGGAAGCGTAGCCAGTGACACTACGCCGACGATCACGATGCCGCCGAGCGAGCCGATATAGGGCAGGAAGTTGAGGACGGCTGCCAATACGCCCCAAAGCATTGGCGTGGGCATCCCGAGCGCCCACATGGCAAGCCCGACGGCAATGCCGAGCCCCGCGTTGATGACCGTTATCGTCAGCAGGTAGCGCGAGATCTCTGCCTCGATGTCGCGCATGGTGCGCAGCGCGCGTTTCTTGTCGGTCATCGTACCGAATGATTTCACGATCTGTTCGGAGAAGTGATCCCCAGAGGCGAGCAGGAACAGCGTGAGGACGAACACGATGACCGTAGTCGTTGCCACCGACAGCGCAGAGCCGGCGACCTGGCTGAGGATGCCGGGCTGCTGGACAGTGACCTGCTGAATCTTCTTTCCACCGCTTGTCGCGCCGTCCACCTGCTCGGCCATTTCGGTAACGGTCGAGATCGGCTTGCTGAACTGATCGAATTTCTCGTGCACCTCGCGCGCCATACGCGGCGCGTCATCCACCAGATCTACAAACGGCGTGCCGAGCGCCGCGATCATCCCTCCAAGCCCGATGGCAAGCGCCAGGACGACAATTCCGGCAGCAAACCCCTCCCCCATCCCCCGCCGGTGCATGGCACGAACGAGCGGCGACAAGGTAAGGGCCAGCAACAGCGACAGCACCACCGGCATGAAGAAGGCAGCCGCTGAATAGAGCGCGCCCGCGACGAGGATCGTCAGGATGCCGACAAGCAGGCGGTTTGTCAGCCGGCGGTCCATCAGGGGACCGGTTGCGGAGTTCTGCGCATCCGTGCTTGTCCCGGCGGCAGTGCCCTCCGGGACGGTACCCTCAGGAACAATGCCCTCAAGGTGGCCAGGATTTTCGGTATCAGATTCTGTCAGCGGCGCAGTGGACAATGGAATAACCAATCATGAAGGCTCGTCTGCGAACCACATCGGGCGGAACATTTTACCGCACCGGACCGACATATCATGTTTTCCAATCCCGTGTAATCTGGTTGTGACGAAGACGTTAAGACTGGCCGTCATCACCTGCCGCTGTTAAACTGGCACCCTCAGCATACCAGAAAGCAGTCGCAGAATCGATACACCATCCCTCCTCACTCCCGCCCGCTCGACGCGCGTGGATGCCAAGGCTGGTCCGGACTTCCCGTCGGATCGCGGCCCGGGCGCGGACGAGTCGATCTTCCGCGAGGGGCGCAATTGCTGGCGCGTGGCACAGGCGGAGCGGGTCGGGCTTATTGTCGATGCCGCCGATTACTTCGTTTTGCTCCGCAAGGTCATGATCGCGACCAAGCGGGAGCTTCTGCTTATCGGATGGGATTTTGATTTCGAGATCGAAATGCTGCCGGGTCAGAGCGATGGGGACGGCATGGCTCCCGATGGCTATCCCAATCTGCTCGGCCCGTTTCTTGAAGCCGTGGTGGAACGTGCTCCCGGGCTTGATCTTTATCTTCTGAAATGGAACGGTGCCATGCTGGCCGCGCCGGGGCGGATCCTGCCAACCCTCGCGCTCTACGTTTTCGGAAGCGAGCGGATCCATTTCGCTCTCGACGGGCATCATCCTTTCGGTGCCTGCCATCATCAGAAGATCGTCGTTGCCGATGATCGGTTCGCCTTCTGCGGCGGGATCGATGCCACTGCGGATCGCTGGGATACGCCCGAACATCTGCCGGACGATCCTCGGCGGGGGCGCAAGGATGGGGCACCTTCCGTCCCCTGGCACGATGCAACGATGGCCTTGACCGGCCCGGCTGCGACGGAACTTGCGACCCTGTCACGGCGCCGGTGGCTGCGGGCGACGGGGGACGATCTCATCCGCCCGGACGACATGGTGCCGATCGATTGGCCCGACGGGCTGGACATCGCAGTCCGGGACGTACCCGTCGCCATCGCGCGCACCGAACCCCCCTATGACGGCGAAGATCTCGTCGATGAGGTGGAACGGCTTTATCTGGACGCCATTGATGCAGCGCGGGACCTTATCTACATCGAGTCCCAGTACCTCAGCGCCCAAAGCATCATCAGTGCCCTGGAAAAGCGGCTCCGCGATCCTGAAGGGCCAGAGATTGTCATCATCAACCCGATGGCTGCTCTCAACGCGGTTGAGGACAAGGCGATGCACGTCCTGCGCGGCCGGGCGATCGAACAGCTGTCAAAGGTCGATCCGGGCAAGCGGTTCCGCATTTATCATCCCGTGAACGCGGCGGAAGATCCGATCTACGTCCATGCCAAGGTCCTCATCATCGACGATCGCCTCCTGCGGCTGGGATCGAGCAATATTGATGACCGCTCGCTCGGATTTGATACAGAGTGCGATGTGGCCTTTGAGGATGGACCCGATGCGAAGGCCGCAATCGGCGCTTTCCTCGCGCGCCTTGTGGGGGAACATCTTCACGTTCCGCCCGAAACGGTGATGGAGACCCGGCAGGATCTGGGCTCGCTGATCGCGGCAATCGACGCGCTGAACCAGCCCGCCGGCCGGGGTCTCCGCGCCATTCGGCAGATGGAGGAAGACCCGCTTGGCGCCTGTCTTGCCGATACGCGCCTCTTCGACCCCCGATATGAGGCCGGAGAGAGCAGCAGTGCCGGTCTGGGAGTGCGCCCGCGCCATCTTGCGATTGCCGGCGTCATCTGCGGGCTGGGCCTTCTGGGCTGGCTGGCCTTTCGTAACCGCCGCCAATAGCACCGCATAGGCCGCAAATACACCGCTTCAGCCTTGGCATCTTGATGAAGGACAAGGGTGTCGAGGGCAGGTTCCTGGATTACTCTGATACGAGCCCCTTCTCGACGCAGGCGGTGAAAGCCGGGTTCTCTATAGCCCCCTTGAGGACCCAAGGAGCAATCAGCGCACCCGCCTGCGGCAATGCTGCCGGCAGTTTCTGACCTTCCCATAACAGGTGAATCAGAAATCTTACCATGAGGGAATCCCAAATGATTCAGGTATAGGCGCTGGTCACCTGGAGCTGTAATTCATACCGTTGATCCGCGCACATTCGGAAGGATGGAATGATGGTGGGTCGTGTTGCGGACAAGGTGGTTCCTGGCAAGGAGGAACGTGCGTTTCCCGAAGCGCAGGTGCGGCGGCACAAGGCGGCGCGG
>JAUNVT010000020.1:1218-33439 GCA_030540655.1 Rhodobacterales bacterium | reverse complement strand
GGACGATAACAAAGGCTGTTTCTACCTCTACCGGGCACAGGCGGGCTCCGACTGGAGGACGGTTTTAGCGGCTTTTGATATGGCTCTTCGGGTCAAGTTTCCGCACATGCAGTTACTTCGTCCAAGGCAGATCCGATCAGACTCAAACAATCAGGGGTCGAGAAGCTGTGATCGGCGCCGCTGACAAAAGTGAGGCGTATATCATGCCCTTCCGCCTGCTTCAAAAGCGCGAGAGCTACCGATTGTTCCACGTCCCTGTCTGCGGTCCCTTGCAGAAACCGCGCGGGAAAGAGCAGCTCCAAGGGCTCGCGTAAAACCAAATTTTGACGGCCATCCTCGATAAGACGGCGCGTCACAGGGTATGGCTTGCCGTAATCACTTGGCAGAAATATCCGTCCCTCGCGCATCAGCTTGGCGCGCTCGATATCATTCAGCCCTGCCCACATGCTGTCTTCCGTAAAATCGGGTGCTGCGGCAATCGTTACCAGCCCATTAATCAGTTCAGGCGCCATTCTTGCGATAAGCAAGGCGATCCAGCCGCCCATGGAGGATCCAACCAAGATTTGCCGGCCCGTCGTGCATGCCTCGATCACTGCCAGAGCATCGTCCCGCCAGTCGCTGATGCATCCCTCTTCAAACTCTCCCGAGGATGCGCCATGGCCGGAATAATCCAGCCGCAAAAACGCTCTGCCCCGCGCAACTGCCCAGTTTTCCAGATGGACCGCCTTGGTGCCTTGCATGTCTGACATGAATCCGCCGAGGAAGACGATCCCCGGCCCGGTACCGTCCGTGCGGTGATACGCGATCCGGCGTCCCTGCGGCGTATCCAGAAAGCGCGGCTGCAGATTGGTCATGATGGCCCCTCATTCTATGGCAGGGCGCAGTCTCACAGTCCGGAGCGCGCACGGCAAGGGGTCTCAGCCGCTGACATAGGGCTCCTTTCTGGGCCGGAAAAACACCTTCTGATTATGCAGCCGACCCAGCAGATCGTCGATCTCGCGAACCGATGCTCCCACCATTGCCGCTTCCTCATCATGGCTGGAGGGCTGGCTCAGATGTCTTTTAGTCTGTCGCAGCGAGTCTTCGATCAACTTCATATCCGCGACGGTCAATTCGATATTTGGATTGTAACCCGACATGATGGCCCTCCTGATGATATATCGCCCGAACTATACCAGTTGCAGACGGGCGCGTCTCCTCAGCAAATCACCCTGTCTTGACAGGCGCGGCGGACGGCTGCACAAGGGCGGCTCACCCGCAACCGGGCGCACGCGTAGGCGCCAAACCGACGAGGAGCGCCGAACATGGCCCAAATCTCCCTGACCCTTCCCGATGGCAACAGCCGCGACTATGCCCCCGGCATCACCGCTGGCGAAGTTGCCGCCGATATTTCGAAATCCTTGGGAAAAAAGGCCATTTCCGCCACTGTGGATGGGCGTCACTGGGATCTTCAGTGGCCAATTACCACCGATGCCCATATCGCCATCCATACCATGCAGGACGAACGCGAAGCGGATGAACTGCTGCGCCACGATCTTGCGCATGTCATGGCCCGCGCCGTTCAGGAAATCTGGCCCGATGTGCGCGTCACGATCGGCCCGGTCATCGAAAACGGCTGGTATTACGATTTCGACCGCGCCGAACCTTTCACTCCCGAAGATCTTGGTCTGATCGAGAAAAAGATGCGCGAGATCATCGCGGCGCGCGATCCTGTGCGCACCGAAGTCTGGGACCGTCCCCGCGCGATCCAGCACTACAAGGACGCGAATGAGCCGTTCAAGGTGGAATTGATCGAGGCCATCCCCGGAGACGAGCCGCTGCGCATGTACTGGCACGGGGATTGGCAGGATCTTTGCCGTGGGCCTCATCTGCAAAATACCGGGCAACTGCCGGGCGACGCGTTCAAGCTGATGAGCGTGGCGGGCGCATATTGGCGCGGCGACTCAAAACGCGAAATGCTGCAGCGGATTTATGGCGTGGCATTTTCGAGCAAGGAAAAGCTGAAAGCCCATCTGCACATGCTGGAGGAGGCCGCAAAACGCGACCATCGCAAGCTGGGGCGCGAGATGAACCTGTTCCACATGCAGGAAGAGGCTCCCGGCCAAGTGTTCTGGCACCCGAACGGCTGGACGATCTACACTGAACTGCAGGACTATATGCGCCGCAAACAGCGCGCCGGCGGCTACAAGGAAATCAATACGCCGCAGGTCGTCGACCGCAAATTGTGGGAGGCGTCCGGCCATTGGGACAAATATCAGGATCACATGTTCATCGTCGAGGTCGAAGAGGAACATGCCCGCGAAAAAGCCGTGAATGCGCTCAAGCCGATGAACTGCCCGTGTCATGTGCAGGTGTTCAATCAGGGTTTGAAATCCTATCGCGACCTGCCCTTGCGCCTGGCTGAATTCGGCTCCTGTTCCCGCTACGAGCCCTCGGGCGCGCTGCACGGCATCATGCGCGTGCGGGGATTCACCCAGGATGATGCGCATATCTTCTGCACCGAGGACCAGATTGAGGCGGAATGCGCTCGTTTCATCAACTTCCTTGCCGATATCTACAAGGATCTCGGATTTGAGAAGTTCGAGATCAAATTCGCCACCCGCCCGGAGAACCGGGTCGGCAGCGACGAGAGCTGGGATCATGTCGAGGGCGCGTTGGAGGCCGCGATCAAGGCGACCGGTCGCGACTTCACGCTGGAACCCGGGGATGGCGCCTTCTACGGGCCGAAGCTGGACTTTTATCTGACGGATGCCATCGGCCGCACCTGGCAATGCGGCACGTTTCAGGTTGATCCCAACCTGCCCGAACGTCTGGGCGCCAGCTATATCGCCGCCGACGGCAGCAAGCAGCGCCCTTACATGTTGCACCGCGCAACCTTGGGAAGTTTCGAGCGGTTCATCGGCATCCTGATCGAGGAACACGCCGGCAAGCTGCCCTTCTGGCTGGCACCGCGGCAGGTGGTCGTTGCTTCCATCGTGTCCGAGGCGGATGATTATGTGCAGCAAGTCGTTGCCGCCCTGCAAGCCGCCGGTGTGCGGGCCGAGGCGGACGTGCGTAACGAGAAGATCAACTACAAGGTGCGCGAACATTCCGTTGGCAAGGTGCCCGTCATTCTGGCCTGCGGCCATCGCGAGATTGAGGACCGTACCGTATCCCTGAGACGTCTGGGAGAAAAGCAATCCAGCGTGCGCCCATTGGATGAGGTGGTGCGCGACTTGGGCCGCGAGGCTACGCCGCCCGACCTGCTGAAATAGGACTCCACCCGATACGCGGCCGCATATTTCGCAGCCGCGTATCTTAACCGCAGCCTGCCCCCTGCTCCATCACGCCCCGAGCAGAGCCGCCTGCACATCCTTGCCCCATCCCAGATACAGGGCGCCATCCGCATCAATCAGCGGTCGTTTCATTACAGCCGGATGCTCTGCGATCAGATCCAGCGGAGCCGCATTCCGGTCCGCCTCGGGTAAGGTCCGCCAGGTTGTTGAGCGCCGGTTGATCAGCGCCTCGCCAAATTGCGCCAGTGCTGCGGTCAGCGTCTCCTCGGGCACAGGCGCCTCGCGTATGTCCTGCAATCTGCTCTGCTCCAGCGCCTTGGTCGCCTTGCGGCAGGTGTCGCAGGCCTTCAACCCATATATGATCACATCTCCCTCCCTGTTTTGCTGGGGCCCGACGCCCTGCGCTGGCATAGCCCATATCGGGCAGGAGCGCATCGCTGTACCTGCCTTTTACTTGATCTTTGCTGGCTTGGCGCGAATATTGAAGATGTATGTGGGGCCGTATGCTCCGCATACGCGCTTGAAGTGGAAGGAGATCACCATGCCGACTGGCACCGTGAAATGGTTTAATTCGACCAAAGGTTATGGGTTTATCGCGCCCGATGATGGCGGCAAGGATGTGTTCGTGCATATCTCGGCTGTGGAACGTTCAGGGTTGACCGGTCTTGCAGATGACCAGAAGATCAGCTTCGCCCTGGAGGAAGGCCGCGATGGCCGCCAGATGGCCGCAGACCTGAAGCTGCTTTGAATCCAGCAATGCCGCCTGAAGGCACAGGCTGGTGCCGCGCTGGCAATCGCCAGACAGCCTGACGACCGCAGCGTGTTTCCAGACATCCTGCATTGACGAGAGCCGCCGTCGCCGAAAAACAAATCGGCGACGGCCATGTTCCTGAAACGCGGCGGGCATTTCTTGCCGCCTCCTACACACCGAGATCAGCGTTATTCGCTGTCGGTCGCGTGGTCATCATGCTCCATGTCGTGATCCATCTCATGGTCCATTTCCATGCTGTCACCCGGCTTGCGATCCAGATCGACAGGCACCTCCAGCGCCATATCGCCTTCCTTCTCGAAGGTCAGGGTGATCGGCACCATTTCGTCCTGCTTCAGCGGGGAGTTGAGGCCCATCAACATCACGTGCTTGCCGCCCCGCTCCAGAGTAAGCGTGCCGCCAGCAGGCACCTCGAACCCTTCCTCGACATGTTCCATTTTCATGACGCCGTCGTCGCCCTCGCTGTGGGTATGGAGTTGCACAAGATCGGCTGCAGGGGATGCAACGTCGATCAGACGGTCCGCCGCCTCGCCATTGTTTACAATCTGCATGAACACCGCGCCGGTTTCTGCGTTAGGGGACGCGCTGCGCGCATACACCCCTGTCACCTCGATATTCTGGGCAGCGGCAGGCAAGGCGAAAGCGATAGCCGCAGTCGTTGCAAGGGTACGGAATGTGAAAGACATCTGTCTCTCCTTCATAAGCTGATGGTAAGGATTGGCGTTCGGAGTCAAATCCAGAACGGCGGTGACCGGGCAGAGGCTGGCACTCGTGTCACAGATGCAGCACGCGCGGAAATTCGCGGCGCATCTAATCGCGACAGCCTTGGCAGATATGGCGGGGCGGATGGCGTGCGCAGAACATCCCCGATCGCCACCAGCACACAGTCGGAACACATGTGCCCGGCAGCTTTCGGCGCATCATCTTCGCTTGTGGACACAGGCCGAATGCCGGCGCCGGTGCAGATTTCCATGACGCCTGAGGGACTGGCGGATGTGCGCACATGCACCATCATCTTGCTTGTCAGCCCTATTGTCAGCGCAAGCGCTAACATGGCAACAGGATGAAGCTTCCGGCTCATCCCGGGAATATGACGTGTCCGCGCAACATAGGGAATAGCTGAAATGGAAGCGGCCCTGCCATCACTGACAGGGCCACTTCGGAATATAGCTGCAATTGCAGATCAGGCTGTAGTGGCCTGAGCCTTCGCAATCTCTTTCTTCACCTTCAACGCAGTGGCGGACAGCTCCGGCCCCTTGGCCTTGGCCAGATAAGCATCCAGACCGCCGCGGTGATCGACGCTGCGAAGCGCGTGCGAGCTGATGCGCAGCTTGATGCCGCGGTTCAACGTCTCGGACTGAAGTGTCACATCGTTGAGGTTCGGCAGATACCGACGTTTGGTCTTGTTATTGGCGTGGCTGGAGTTATTGCCAACCATCGGGCCTTTTCCGGTCAATTCGCAGCGGCGCGACATGGTGTCATCCTCGTCTTGCAGGTGAAGGCCAGTCGGCCCGTGTTTTTCAACGATTCGAAATATGCATTTCCGAACCCGGCAGACGCCGCCCGCAGGCCACGCCCTGAATTATCTTGGCGGTGGATAAGCGGAATCGCTCCGCCCGTCAAGAGCCCCGCCCCGCTTTTGCAGGCCGCGCGATCATGCGGCACGCAAAGCCTGTCCCTGCCCTTATTCAGCCGGACGACCGGCGCCGATCCGCTGCAAAAGGTTCTCAGCCGCAATTGCTGGCGTGGTGCGTCCCTGCGCAACCTCATCTCCCAACTCGCGCATCGCCGCGCGGGCGTCATGGGTCCCCAACTGCGCCAGGAGCGCTTGCCGCACCTCCTCCTGAAACCAGTAGCGCGCCTGTTCGGCGCGGCGCGCCTCCCAGTGCCCGTTTTCGCGCCGCCAGTCGGTCAGGGCGCACATTTCGTCCCACGCAGTTTCCAAGCCGGAATTTTCCAGCGCCGAAACCATCATCGCCTTGGGAAACCCCTTGGGGTCCTGCGGGCGTTTGCGCAGCAGGCGCAAGGCGCCGGAATAATCGGCGCAGGTGCGGCGGGCCGCGTGCTTCAGATCGCCATCGGCCTTGTTGATCAGAATGATATCCGCAATTTCCATGATCCCGCGCTTGACGCCTTGCAGTTCATCTCCCCCTGCAGGCGCCAGCAACAGGACGAAAAGGTCAGACATTTCCGCGACCACTGTCTCGGATTGTCCGACGCCAACGGTTTCGATCAGAACGACGTCGAACCCCGCTGCCTCGCAAAGAGCCACCGCCTCGCGAGACCGGCGCCCCACACCGCCCAGATGGGTCTGACTGGGTGACGGCCGGATGAACGCATTCGGATCACGGCTCAGCAGGTCCATCCGCGTCTTGTCACCCAGGATCGAGCCTCCCGAGCGGGCCGAACTGGGATCGACCGCCAGCACCGCCACGCGCAGTCCCTTGGCGGTGAGCATACCGCCAAAGTTTTCGATGAATGTCGATTTGCCCACCCCCGGCGTGCCGGACAGCCCGATTCGCAGCGCCTGCCGGGGCACGCCTGTGGGGCCTTTCAGCGCCTCGATCAACTGCGCGGCAGCGGCGCGATGGTCGGCGCGCGTGCTCTCGACCAAGGTGATGCCGCGCGACAGCGCACGCCGATCCCCTTTGACAATTCCGCTCTCAAGCTGTGCAATGTCGATGCTCATGGCTGCTCTTGTCCTTATCTGCGGTCTTGCGCACCTATCTGCCGTGCCGGGTGGGGCTTTGTCCAGCCCGCACGCAGATCCAATGACCGAGGCCGCTTGCCCATGCACATATTCGACCTCTCCCTTGCCACCGGCCCCGGAAAACCGGCGCGCGGGTAGATGATCCACGAATTGCCCATCACCGAAGCTCTGCCTGACCTTCTGCGCGCGCTGCGCAGCCGCCGCCGCGCTGTCCTGCAGGCGCCGCCGGGCGCGGGCAAGACGACGCGGGTTCCGCTGGCCTTGCTGGAGGCGGGGCTGGTTCCGGGCCGCATCGTCATGCTGGAGCCGCGCCGCCTGGCCGCCCGCGCCGCAGCCGAGCGTATGGCGCAAAGCCTCGGCGAGAAGGTAGGTCAGACCGTAGGCTACCGCGTGCGCGGCGAGGCTCAGGTGTCCGGCGCGACAAGGATCGAGGTGGTGACGACAGGCATCCTGACCCGGCGCATCCAGTCCGATCCCGAACTGGCGGGCGTGGGTGCGGTCATATTCGACGAATTTCACGAACGCAGCCTCGACGGCGATCTGGGGCTGGCGCTGTGTCTGGAGATTGCGGGCGCGCTGCGCCCCGACCTGATGCTGCTGGCGATGTCGGCCACGCTGGACGCGGCCCCTGTCGCGGCACTGATGGGCGGCGCGCCGCTGATCACCTCCCAGGGGCGCGCTTTCGAGGTGGAAACGCGCTGGCTGGACCGCCCCCTGCCCCGGACGCAAAGGTTCGAGGCAGCGCTGGCTGATCTGACCTGCACTGCGGTTGAACAGACCAGGGGAGGCGTTCTGGTGTTTCTGCCGGGCGAGGGAGAGATCCGGCGGCTGGAGGGGCTTCTGGCCCCGCGCCTGCCCGGCGGCTGCGTGATCCGGCCGCTTTACGGCGCGATGGAGTTCGTAGCCCAGCGCGCCGCAATCGCCCCCGAAGATACCGCCCGCAAGATCGTGCTGGCCACCTCGATCGCCGAGACGTCGCTGACCATCGAAGGCATCCGCACCGTGGTCGATGGCGGCCGCGCCCGCCGCGCGCGGTTCGATCCGGGCTCTGGCATGACGCGGCTGGTGACCGAACCCGTCAGCCGTGCCGAGGCGACGCAGCGGCAGGGGCGCGCGGGGCGGGTGGCGCCCGGCATTTGCTACCGGATGTGGACGCGCGGCGAAGAGGGTGCGCTGCCCGCCTTTCCGCCTGCCGAAATCGAGGCTGCGGATCTGGCGCCGCTTGCGCTGGAGCTGGCGCTGTGGGGCGCACCGCCCGACCGGATCCCGCTGCTGACCCAGCCAAATCCGGGCAGCTATGCCGAGGCGCAGGCGCTTTTGCGGATGCTGGGCGCGCTGGATCACTCCGGTCATATCACCGCCCATGGCCGCGCGCTGGCCGCCCTGCCCCTGCATCCGCGTCTTGCACATATGCTGGCGCTGGCCGGGCCGGCTGCGGCACCGCTGGCGGCACTGCTCTCCGAACGTGACCCCTTGCCACGCAGCGCGCCCGCCGATCTGGCCCTGCGGCTGAAGGCAATCCATCAACCCAAGGCCGCGCACCCCTACCCGGCCAGCCGCGCCGTGCTGCAAAGGATCGCGCAGGAGGCGCGCCGCCTGCGCAGCGCCGCAACCCCCTCGGGCACCCGCTTCAGCGATGCCGAAATGGCCGCACTGGCCTATCCCGACCGGATCGGGCTGCGCCGCCCGGGCGATGCGCCACGCTATCTGCTGTCGGGGGGCAAGGGCGCGGTGCTGGACACCGCCGATGGTTTGGCGAGCCAAAGGCTGATCGTGGTGACCGATACCGACGGGAACCCCCGCGAGGCGCGTATCCGGCAGGCCATTGCGCTGAGCGACGCATCGCTGCGCGCGCTTTATGACGCGCAGATCGCTTGGCACGATGTCTGCATCTGGTCGCGCCGCGAGGGCCGGGTGCTTGCGCGCCAGCAGCAACGCTTTGGTGCGCTGGTGCTGGAGGATCGCCAGTGGAAGAACGCGCCGCCTGACGCGACACGGCTCGCCATGCTGGACGGGGTGCGCGAGATCGGCCTGATCTGGAGCGATGCGGCCCGACGTTTTGCCGCCCGCGTTGCGCTGGGCCGTGCGGCGGGGATGGACCTGCCGGATATGGCGGATGCCGCTCTGCTGGATCGCCTGGAGGCATGGCTCCTGCCATACCTTGACGGCGTGACCTCGGCGCAGGACTGGCGCCGGTTTGACATTCTGGAGGCCTTGCGCGCGCAACTGGATTGGGACGCGATGCAGGCGCTGGACGCGCTGGCGCCCGCGAGATTCACCACCCCGCTGGGCCGCGAAATTCCCATCGACTACGCAGCCAGCCCGCCTGAAATTCAGCTGCGCCTTCAGGAAATGTTCGGCCAGACCAGCCATCCGATGCTGGGCCTCACCCCCTTGCGGGTCACCCTGCTGTCGCCTGCGGGGCGTCCTGTGCAGACGACGCAGGACATACCGGGTTTCTGGGACAGTTCCTATGCCGATGTGCGGCGCGACATGCGCGGACGCTATCCCCGTCATCCCTGGCCCGAGGATCCGCGCGAGGCTGATCCCACCTTGCGCGCCAAGCCGCGCAAATAGCGATATATGCCGGGCGAATCACCGCGGGGTCGTTTGCATGCGCGTGCAATGCGAAGTAGATTGAGTCAATCGCATATAAAAACAACCATACAGCGGTGAGGCATCCAAAATGATAAATCCATTGAAAAAGGCGTGGACCGAACTGGTCCAGCCGCTTCTGCGCCGACCGCGCGAACATCAGGTGGCGGCGCTGTGCTGGCGCGAGGCAAAGGAGGGCGACGGCATCGAGGTCCTGCTGATCACCAGCCGCGATACCGGGCGCTGGGTCATTCCCAAGGGCTGGCCCGCCGAAGGTCTTTCGGGGCCTGAACTGGCCCTGCGTGAAGCCTGGGAGGAGGCGGGGGTTACCGGTCCGCAGCCTGCCGCAACGCCGATCGGCAGCTTTGACTATGGCAAGACGCAGGAGGCCGGGTATGATCTGGCGGTCGCGGTGCAGGTCTATAAACTGCATGTCGATCAGATGTCCGAAACATTTCCCGAAAGCACCCAGCGCCGCCGCGCCTGGGTCAGCCCCGCCAAGGCCGCAACCATGGTACGCGAAAGGGGACTTCAGGCGATACTCCGCGCACTGTGAACCCGGCAACCGCCGGATGGGCGGCCTTTCGCCACCGCCAGAGGTGTTTTTTGGTATAAACGGCGCAAGACCTGTGGCAATAGGCGCCCAACGTCGGAACTGCTGACGCCTGTTCCATTTTGCCACGGGACAGGTGTTCGAGCGATCTTCTGGCAACGACACATCAAGGCGGATGCAACTTGGCCAAAACCCCCGATACAAGCAACTGGAGCACGATCGACAAGGATCTTAGCCGCATCTCGCATGTCGAGACGGCGGTTGCCTATGTCACCCGCCCGCTGATCGCTACTGGCGTCGCGCTCGCCTTCATCGTGCTGGCGGGGATCGCCGCTGCCGTGTTCTTCTCGCAGACATCCACCGTGGCCATAGTCGTGGCCGCCGCCGTGTTCGGTGCCTATATGGCGCTGAATATCGGCGCAAACGATGTGGCAAACAATATGGGCCCGGCGGTGGGTGCGGGCGCGCTTTCGATGGGCGGCGCGATCATCATTGCTGTCGTATTCGAGAGCGCGGGCGCGCTGCTGGCCGGAGGCGATGTTGTCTCGACCATCTCGAAGGGGATCATCGATCCCGCCGGAGTGGCGGAGACGCGCGTGTTTGTCTGGGCGATGATGGCCGCGCTGATATCGGCCGCGCTCTGGGTCAATCTGGCGACCAAGATCGGCGCGCCCGTATCGACCACCCATTCAGTCGTCGGCGGGGTCATGGGCGCAGGCGTCGCGGCGGCGGGGTTTGCGGCGGTGAACTGGTCCACGATGGCGACCATCGCCGCCAGTTGGGTCATCTCGCCCCTGATGGGCGGCATCATCGCGGCGGCGTTCCTTGCCCTGATCAAGAGCCGCATCCTTTACCGAGAGGACAAGATCGCCGCATCCCGCAAATGGGTGCCCATTCTGGTCGGGATCATGGCCGGCACTTTCGCGGCCTATCTCGCCCTCAAGGGGCTGAAAAGCGTGGTCGAGGTCACCCTGACCACCGCCGTATTGATCGGCATCGTGCTGGGGTTCACGACATGGGCTGCGACGCGCCCGCTCATTCGCCGCAAATCCGAAGGCATGGAGAACCGCAAGAAATCGGTCAAGGTGCTCTTCGGGCTGCCGCTGATCTTTTCCGCCGCGCTGCTGTCATTCGCGCATGGGGCCAATGATGTGGCGAACGCGGTGGGCCCGCTTGCGGCCATCGTACATGCGGTGCAGGCGGGCGATCTGGGCGGCGATGTCCATATCCCCACCTGGGTCATGGTGATCGGCGCGCTGGGTATTTCCTTCGGTCTGTTCCTGTTCGGGCCCAAGCTGATCCGGATGGTCGGAAGCCAGATCACCAAGCTGAACCCGATGCGCGCCTATTGCGTCGCGCTGTCGGCCGCAATGACGGTAATTCTGGCCAGTTGGCTGGGTCTTCCGGTCAGTTCCACCCATATCGCGGTCGGGGGCGTTTTCGGCGTCGGCTTTTATCGCGAGTGGCACATGGAACGGCGGCGGCGGAAGAATCTGTCCGGAAGCAGCGAAGCCCCTGACGTGGAGCCGGACGAACGCCAGCATCGCAAGCTGGTGCGCCGCAGCCATTTTATGACCATCGTGGCCGCATGGGTCATCACTGTGCCCGCCGCTGCGGTGATGTCGAGCATCATCTTCGCGCTGCTGTCCCTGCTGCACTGAAGGCAAGGCCGGCTGTCAGAGCCCCAGGCACCAGCGCATGATTGCTTTCTGGGCATGCAGCCGGTTCTCGGCCTCGTCAAAGACAACCGAATGCGGCCCGTCCATCACGGCGCTGGTCGCCTCCTCCTCGCGGTGGGCGGGCAGGCAATGCATGAACAGCGCATCGGGCCTGGCCGCTGCCATCAACGCCTCGTTCACCTGATAGGGGCGCAGCATATTGTGGCGCCGCTCCTTGGTTGACTGGCTGTCATGCATGCTGACCCAAGTGTCCGTCACCACCAGATCGGCCCCGTCCACGGCCTTGTGCGGATCGCGTTCGATGTCGATCTGCACGCCGGCCCTCCGCGCGGCGGCGACAAATTCAGGCTCGGGGTCCAGCTGCGCGGGGCCGGTAAAGACCATGTCGAACCCGAACTGTCCGGCGGCATGCACAAAAGAGGCGCAGACATTATTTCCGTCGCCGGACCAAACCACCTTCTTGCCTTTGATCGGGCCGCGATGTTCTTCATATGTCAGAATATCGGCCATGATCTGGCAGGGATGGGTACGATCGGTCAGCCCGTTTATTACCGGAACATCGGCATATTCCGCCATTTCGATCAGGACTGATTCGTCAAAGGTGCGGATCATGATCAGATCGACATAGCGGCTGAGCACGCGGGCCGTATCGGCAATCGTCTCGCCATGGCCCAGTTGCATTTCCTGCCCCGACAGCAGCATCGTCTGCCCGCCCATCTGCCGCACGCCGACGTCAAAGCTGACGCGCGTGCGCGTCGATGGCTTCTCGAAAATCAGCGCAACCATCTGCCCCGCCAGCGGCTGGTCATCATCGGGCGCACCGCGCGAGCGGCCCGCACGGGCCGATTTCATCGCCGCCGCGCTGCTTATGATGCTGCGCAGGGCGGCAGGATCGGTTTTGTGGATGTCGAGGAAATGATTCATGATCTGTCCCTGTTGCCGGTCCCGGCGGTGTATCGCCCCAAGGGCATTTTCAACTGGAAGAAACGGCCTCTGCCGCGCGGCCCAGGCGCGCACATGCCTCGGCCATGTCCGCCTCGGTGATGTTCAGCGGCGGCAGAAGGCGCAGGACATTATCGGCGGCAGGCACAGCGCAAAGCATCTGATCGTAACAAGCGTTCAGCACATCAAGGTTCGGCGCCTTGCATTTCAGCCCCAGCATCAGGCCCGATCCGCGCACTTCCTCGAACACGTCCGGATGGCCAGCGACAAGCGCCTCAAGCCTTTGCCGCATATTACCCGCCCGCGCGCGCACATCGTCCAGAAACTCCTCATTGACGATCTCGTCCATCACGGCGAGGCCCACGGCGCAGGCAAGCGGGTTGCCGCCATAGGTCGAACCATGCGTCCCTGCGACCATGGCGCTGGCGGCATGTTCCGTGGCCAGTACAGCACCAAGAGGGAAGCCGCCGCCGATGCCCTTGGCCACCATCATGATATCAGGGGCAACCCCGGCCCATTCATGCGCGAAGAGGCGCCCGGTGCGACCCATGCCGCATTGCACCTCGTCCAGGATCAGCAGGATGCCGCGTTCATCGCACAGATCGCGCAACCCCTTCAGGCAGACGTCCGGCAGCGGGCGAATTCCGCCCTCGCCCTGCACAGGCTCGATCAGGATCGCCGCGGTGGTATCGGTTATCGCGGCATGCAATGCATCATGGTTACCCCAAGGCAGGTGAACGAAACCGGGCAGAAGCGGGCCAAATCCCGTTGTCATCTTCTCCGACCCGGCAGCGGCGATGGCCGCCGCCGAGCGGCCGTGAAACGAGCCCTCGAACGCGATGATGTCCGTGCGCTCGGGCTGGCCTGCGTCAAAGAAATGGCGGCGCGCCATTTTCACTGCCAGTTCGCACGCCTCGGTGCCGGAATTGGTAAAAAACACGGTATCGGCAAATGTCGCCTCGACCAGCCGGTCCGCCAGATCCTGCTGGGCCGGTATGTTATAGAGGTTCGACGTATGCCACAGATCCTGCGCCTGCGCCGTCAGCGCCGCCACCAGCGCCGGATGCGCATGACCCAGCGCATTGACCGCGATACCCGCGCCCATATCCAGAAAACGGCGGCCATCCGCCTCGATCAGCCAGCTGCCCTCGCCCTTCACGAAAGTCAGGGGAGCGCGGTTATATGTTGGCAAGATAGAGGGGATCATGACGGCTTCCTTGGGAATGATAAGAGGCAAGGAGTGACTCAGCCGCCCGCCGCTGTCAATCGGCAGGCATCACGCCTTGAGCCGGTAGCCCCGCGCAAACATGAGCAGCGCAAGCCCGCTGACCGCGATTGTCGCCCCCAAAGAGAATGCGGCGCCAAGGGCAGGCACGCTGTCTGATACGCCCAGCATTGCGTAACGCAACCCGTCGATGAGGTAGAAGATCGGATTGAAATGGGTGATTTCATTCAGCACCGGAGGCAGCGCATCGACCGAGTAGAACGTGCCTGACAGGAAAGCGAGCGGCGTGACGATGAAGTTGGTAATGGCCGCCATCTGGTCGAATTTATTGGCAAATATTCCTGCCACCATCCCCACCGCGCCCATGAAGGCCGATCCCAGGATCACATATCCAAGAAGCATGAAGGGATGGAGCGGAATGAGCCCCAGAAACAGGATCAGCCCCAGCGCGATGACAGCAGCTACAACCAGCCCCCGCGCGATGGCGCCCACTAGATACCCCACCACCAGTTCAGCCGGGCTGAGGGGGGGCATCAGCGTATCGATGATGTTGCCCTGCACCTTGCCGATCACGATTGAGGAAGAGGAGTTGGCAAACGCATTCTGGATCACGGTCATCATCAGAATGCCCGGAGCGATGAAATTTGTGAACGGCACCCCCATCACGTCACCGCGCGCGGGCCCGATCGCGATGGTGAAAATCAGCAGGAACAGGAATGCGGTGGCCAGCGGCGCCAGCAGCGTCTGCGTCCAGACCGTGAGGAAGCGCTGGATCTCGCGCGAGCAAAGCGTCGCCAGCCCCAGCCAGTTGATGCGCCCGAAACGGCGTGTGCCCATTTTTGCGAAATCATGCATGATTGGCTCCTGAAAGATCCGCTTGTGCCGCAACTGCGGCCGCCTGTGCGTTCTGTGCGTTTGCGTGCCTTGTAACTCAGCCCGGAGTGATTAAAATAGGGGGTTCAAGAAATTTGCAGGGCGGCGCCATCGATGCGGCGCCCTTGATGATAGGAACCTGCCCATGTCCTGGAGCGATGATCGCGTCGAGTTGCTGAAGAAAATGTGGGGGGAGGGCCAGTCGGCCAGCCAGATCGCCAAGGAGCTGGGCGGCGTCACGCGTAACGCGGTGATCGGCAAGGTGCATCGTCTGGGTCTGTCGAACCGCAATGGCGGCGCTGCGGCCGCGCCTGCACAGCCTGCGCCTGCCGAGCCCGAGGTCGAGGCCGCTCCGACCGCAAAGGCACCGCCGAAACCTGCAGCAAAGCCCGCTCAGGCCGCTGCGGAGCAACCCGCCCCCGAACCCGAACAAGAGCCGGAAGAAGAAGTGCGCGCCCCGGTGACGCGAATCAAACCCATCATTCCCGCAGGGCAGCCCCTGCCCCCCCAGCCTTCTGCCAACGAGATTGATCCCAAGGCCCTGGCCAAGGTCACTGAAGTTGAAAAGAAGGCGAAAAGGCTTTCGCTGATGGAATTGACGTCGCGCACCTGCAAATGGCCGGTCGGGGATCCGGCCACGGATGATTTCTGGTTTTGCGGCCTGCCATCCCAGGCAGGCAAGCCTTATTGCGAGGCTCATGTCGGTGTTGCCTTTCAGCCGATGAGCTCACGCCGCGACCGGCGCCGCTGAAACCTGCCTGTTTTGTCAAGGCATTGATATCGGAACGCGTGCCTGTTCTATCATGGGGCGCGCGTCGCGCTATTTGAACAGCTTGAACAGCTCCTTCGCAGCGCGTTTCTTCACGTCCTCCTTTATTGCATCTTCGACGGACTGGCCGTCCTCCACTTGCACGCCCAACTCCTTTTCGACAAACTTGTCGATCTCCCGGTCCACCTCTTTGCGGACGTTCTTTTCCAGCTTCTTTCGCTCTTCTTTGAAATTGAGGTCGATGGCTTTTTCCAGATCGGGCCGGATGGCTGGGCTTGACCAGCGGCCGCGTATCCGCACAGGGATGGCGAGCCCCTTGGTATTTTCGCCACTCAGCAATACCGGCGTGAAGAGATAATCAATATCGCGCGCCCCAAGTCCGATGCGGCCCTTTCCGGTCGCAGTGGCCAGCGGCATCGTCATTGTCAGATCATCGCCGCGCATGTCACCATCCTTGATCGCAAAGCTGGCGCTCAGTTCTTCAAAGACCGTCGTGCCGCCACTTCCATCACCGGTGCGCATCAACCGGTCCAGATCAAAGCCGCTGATCACACCGCGGCCAGTGGACAGCTTCAGGTTGCCGCCAAGGCTGCGCATGATTGCATCGACCGATTGGCCCGAGCCCAGAAAATCGACACTGGCGGTGCCGGTGGTAGCGAACCGGGTAATCCCGGCGGCATCGGTCAGCAGCGCCTCCATGTCGATCCCGTCTGCGGTCACATTGCCGCCGACGGACAGATCCGCACGGTTATTGGCCACAACCTGTCCAGTGAGGCTGCCGCCGTAGCCTTGTAATTCCTGCAGTTCCGCCACCGCACGGGAATTGTCGATGGTCAGCAAGATGCGCGCTGCGCCGAATTTGAATTGCCCGAGATCGATGCTGTCGGCTGTCAGCTTGATCTCTGCGTCGGCAAGGCCCAGCGCCGAAGCGTCGATCGGCGCGGTGGACCATCCCTCCTCGCCAGCCGCTGCAGCGTCACCGATGTTGTCTGTGTTGACCGTGCTGCCTGTGTTGCCGGTCCCGCCCCCGGCGCCCGCCGCGCCGTCTGCCGTCATCCCGGTCAGGTCCAGCGCACCCGTTTTCAATTGGGCCGTTATGCGCGGACGGGCACCGGAGGTCACAACATCCACCGCGCCGGTCACGCTGTTGCCCCCCAGATCCAGCGCCAGATCGCGAAGTGAAACCCGCAGGTCTTCACTCAGGTTGATCGCAGCTTCCGTCCTGATCGAGCGCCCCAAACCCTTGGGGGGCATAATGGCAGGCAGGCCCAGCGCGGCTGCAAAAGACGCAGTGCTGGAGATATCCGCCGAAAGCTGCCCTTCGAGCAGCGGCGCCGTTGTCGCGCGGCCCTTGATCGTGACCGTGCCGTCATCTGTGGTCAGGGTCAGATCGACCGGCGACACCGCGCCTTCCAGAAAGGGCCCGAACTGGCCCACCCGGCCGGCAATGCGAACATCGCGTCCTGCGGGGCGCAGCACGGCATTGAATGTCGCTTCGCCCTCGTAATCGGGCCAGCGCATCTCCAGTTCCGCCCCTGTCATCTGCTGCTGCATCCCCGAGGCGTGATCGATATAGGTGACCGATGCATCCTTGATCACTGCCTTGTCCAGCGTCAGCGTCAGATGATCGGATTTCGCATCGCTCGCGGCCGAGGTGCTAGCCTGTTCCGAGGTTGCGCCGCCATCGACGGCGATCTGCCAGTTTCCGCGCCCCTCCTTGTCCCGTTCGATAACGATATGCGGCTGGATGACTTCCATCTCCGTGATCCGTATTTCGCCGCGGAGAAGTGCGATCGGGTCGATCCCCACCTTGAGGCTGCCGGCGCTCAGCATCGGCCCGCCCGTGGCCCAATCCGCATTTGCGATGGTGGTCTGGCCGGTGCTGATTCCCAAAACGGGGTAAAAGCTGATTGATGTGTCGCCATTCATCGTCACTTCGCGGCCGGTCACTTCGCTGATCCGCTCCGCCGCGATACGCGCAATCCGCTCACCCGGCAGGAAAAACAGCGCACCCAGCGCGACAAGCGCCCCGATCAGGACAAATCCGACAAGTTTCAGAATAAATTTCATGTCACTGCTCTCTGCCGTTTACGGCTTTTTGCGCGAGTGTATGCAGGCCAGCGGGCCGCAGCAACAGTTTGCCCCTTTTGCAAGGCCCTTGCGTCGTCTATATGCGTCCGATGAGCATGAACCCCCCCGATCTTCGCCCCGATCTGGCCCGCGCCCGCCTGACCTCCAGCCCCATACGTGACGGCCAGCCGACCATCGGCATGGTGTCACTGGGCTGCCCCAAGGCACTGGTGGATAGCGAGCGCATCCTCACGCGGCTCCGCGCCGAAGGGTATGGCATATCGCCCGACTATACCGGCGCCGATGCAGTGATCGTAAATACATGCGGGTTTCTGGACAGCGCCAAGGTCGAAAGCCTGAGCGCGATTGGCGAGGCCTTGCAGGAGAACGGCCGCGTGATCGTGACCGGCTGCCTTGGTGCCGAGCCCGATTATATAACAGGCGCGCATCCGCGCGTGCTGGCTGTCACCGGCCCGCACCAGTACGAACAGGTGCTGGACGCGGTTCATGCCACCGTACCGCCCCGGCCCGATCCCTTCATCGACCTGCTCCCGCAGTCCGCCGTCAGCCTGACGCCCCGTCATTACTCTTATCTAAAGATATCAGAGGGTTGCAATCACAAGTGCAAGTTCTGCATCATCCCGGACATGCGCGGAAAACTGGCCTCGCGCCCGGCCCATGCGGTCCTGCGAGAAGCTGAAAAACTGGTGGATAGCGGCGTGCGCGAATTGCTGGTGATCAGCCAGGATACCTCGGCCTATGGCGTCGATATCAAACATGCCGAGGAGCGCGGCCACCGCGCCCATATCATCGATCTGGCGCGCGATCTGGGCAGCCTTGGGGCATGGGTGCGGTTGCATTACGTCTATCCCTACCCGCATGTGCGCAACCTCATCCCGCTGATGGCCGACGGGCTGGTGTTGCCCTATCTCGACATCCCCTTCCAGCACGCCCACCCCGATGTGCTGCGCCGCATGGCCCGCCCTGCTGCGGCCGCGAGGACTCTGGACGAGATCGCCGCATGGCGCGCCATCTGCCCTGAGATCACGCTGCGCAGCACGTTTATTGTCGGCTATCCCGGCGAGACGGAAGCGGAATTCCAGACCTTGCTGGACTGGCTGGACGAGGCGCAACTGGATCGCGTGGGCTGTTTTCAGTATGAAAATGTGGCAGGGGCGCGCTCAAACGATCTGCCGGATCATGTGCCGGCCGCGGTCAAGCAGGACCGCTGGGATCGCTTCATGGCAAAGGCGCAGGCGATCTCCGTTGATAAACTCGCCGCCAAGGTCGGATCGGTGCAGGAAGTGATCGTCGACGATATCGACGAGGATGGGATCGCCACCTGCCGGACCAGGGCTGACGCGCCTGAGATCGATGGCAATCTGTTCATTGATGAGGGAACAGAGGGTATCGCCGTGGGGGATATCCTGCATGTGCTGGTTGACGAGGCGGGCGAATATGATCTGTGGGGCACGGTCGCCGGATCATAGGCCGCGCTGATACCCCTCCAGCCACGCGTCGACGCAGGTCTGCACATGGCGAAACCTGTCACCACCCAGTTGTTTTCCGCCATACCAACGGGTGACGACAATGATCTGGCCCGTTACCTCGGCGCGCTCCAGCATGCGGATGATGACCATCCCCGCCCCCGCCTCGCCATCGTCGCCTTTGAGCGGGGTGCCGTCCGGCAACAGAATGCCCCAGGTATTATGTGTGGCCTTGGCGAACTTCTTGTCCCGCTTCAGATCCTTGAGGAAAGCGTCTACCTCCTCCCGCGTGGCGGCGGGGCCACCGGAGACCGCATATTTCGATCCCCGGTCGCTGACGATGCCGGTAAGCTGCCGCATCAGAGACTGTCGTTGACCCGGCGCACCGTCTCGATCCGCCTGGAATTGGGCGGGTGTGTGCCTAGGAACCGGTCGCCCGGATCGGCGATCTGGGTAAAGAAGGCGGCGCCGCGCACCGGATCAAATCCCGCGCGGCGGGTGATAATCGTGCCCAGCGCGTCGGCTTCCAATTCGTAATCCTTGGAATAGGTGCGCGCGCCCAGCCCTGCGCCCATGTCAGTTGCGGTTTGCACCGCGCCCTGGCTCGCGCCGGTGATCGAGGCGAGGCCACCCAGCAGGATCGCGCCCGCCATCGCGTTGTTGCGCTGGCGGTCCAGATGGCCGCTGATGTGATGCGCCGCCTCATGCCCCATGACGAAGGCAAGCTCATCCCGGTTGCGGACCTCGGCAATCAGCGCGAGATTGAAGGCAAGAATCGGACGCCCCTGCGCATCGACCGTCTGGAAGGCGTTTGCAGGCTGGCCCGGACGGTCATCCACGACAAAGCGGAAATCGCAGTTGAGATTCTGTGCGCGCGCCCGGCATTCCCGCTCTGCCACGGGTTCGACAGCCGCGACGACGGATTCGAACTGAGACAGTTTGGCGGAGGTAGGCGTGGATATGGTGGGACGGGACGGGGCAGCGCCCTGCTGCGCGGGCGTGACGTCAACCACGTCGCAAGCGGCAAGGGCCAGAACGCATAGAAGCGTCAGTTTACGCATGTAGTATCTCCGATAGGCTGCTCCGGCGCAGTTTATCCACCCGCCGCGCCAAGAGCCAGCAGCTTTGCACTGCTCTTGCAAGGCGTCGCTGATGGGATCAGACTTGGCCCCGCTCGCAGCGCAGGAGGTTTGGGAATGTTTTCAATCGAACACGAATTCGACGCGACCGTGATCACGCTGGTCGATGATTTCGCGCCTTTGCGGGAGGATGTCATCATCCACGCGTTCGAGGATGTGGTAACAATTACCCAGTTCGACCCGGAAAACGACCGGAAGCATAGCATCACCCTGTCGATGGCGCAGCTGCGCGACCTCGGCGCCGCGCTGAACCTGCCCGAGGGGGTTTATACCCGCGCCCCCTGAGCCTCCCCCCCTTGACCGTAGCGCAGCGCCGCCCGACATAGGGGCCTGACAGTAATGCCCGGAGATATGCCATGCCCGCCCCCAATCCCCAAGCGATGGAATTTTTGCAAACGCGGCGCTCGCGCCCTGCCAAGACGCTGGGCCTGCCGGTGCCGACCCGTGCGGAACTGATTCCTTTGCTGACCGCAGCGGTCCGCGTGCCCGACCATGGCAAGCTGGAGCCGTGGCGCTTCATCGTTCTGGAGCGCGCGGCGCTGGAGCGTCTGTCCTCGGCTGTGGCCAGCTGCGATGGCGCTGCGCAGCTGGAGGAGAAGGCCATTGCCAAGGCCCGCCGACAGTATGATGAGGCCGATCTGGTCGTCGCCGTGATCGAAGTACAGCAAGCCTCGGGCAAGATCCCGGGCATTGAGCAGACCTATTCGGCAGGCGCTGTATGTCTCGGACTGCTCAATGCGGCGCTCGTCTCGGGCTGGGGCGCGAACTGGCTGACCGGTTGGCCCGTCCACGACCGCAGCTTTGTCAGTGATACGCTGGGCCTTGATGCGAATGAACGTGTCGCGGGCCTGATCCATCTGGGCACTGAAACGGATGCTCCCTCCGAACGCCCCCGCCCTGATATCGAGGCTCTGATTACCTGGCTCGATAAGTGATCTTCTCAAGCTTTGCCAAGGCATTGGCGCAGATGGGCGACCGTCGGTTCCGCAGGGTGCTGTTCCTGGGTCTGGTTCTGACAGTCGCGCTTCTCTTTGCCGCCTATGTGGGGGTGCTGATACTTATTTCGTGGCTTACGGGCGACGGGGTAACGCTGCCCCTGATTGGCGAGGTGACCTGGGTCAGCAATCTTTTGGGCTGGACCAGTCTTGTTGCGATGCTGATCATGTCCGTCTTTCTGATGGTGCCGGTGGCGTCCGCCATCTCATCGCTCTTTCTGGAAGATATCGCAGCGGCTGTCGAGGCGCAGCATTATCCGGCGCTCCCTCCAGTCGCGCCGCTGCCATGGAGCGAGACGATCCGCGACACCTTCGCCTTCCTTGGATTGATGATCGGGGCGAACCTGTTGGCATTGGCGCTTTATATCGCGATGCCCTTCGCGGCACTGGGTATCTTCTGGGCCCTCAACGGATTTCTGCTTGGGCGCGAGTATTTTCAACTGGCCGCGATGCGGCGGCTGGGCCGCGATGGCGCGCGTGCACTGCGGATGCGCCACCCTTGGCGGATCTGGCTGGCGGGCGTGTTGATGGCGGTGCCGCTCAGCGTGCCGCTACTCAATCTGCTAATTCCCATTTTGGGAGCAGCCACGTTCACTCACCTATACCATGCCCTCCAATCGGATCAGGGCCGAACCGGGTAAACAGATCAATGTCGCTCAGCGTGATCTGACCCGTCACGATGATCCAGGCAGTTACCAGCCAGATAAGCGCGGACACGGCCGTCGTGATCAAGGCTTTTTTTCTCAGATCATGGCGGTGCGGTGATCCCTGGTGTGTGCCGGGCACCACTGCGCCCGCTTCGCCCTGGGTTTGCAGGCGAAGCGGAATCGCAACCAGAAAGACCATCCACCAGATGACCGCGTAAAGGATAAGCCCGGTAACCGGTCCCATCAGACCTGCTCCAGCTCGATCAGGCAGCCATTGAAATCCTTGGGGTGCAGGAACAGGACCGGCTTGCCATGCGCGCCGATCTTTGGCGTGCCATCGCCCAGCACGCGGGCACCCGACGCGGTCAGACGGTCGCGCGCGGCGGCGATATCATCAACTTCGTAGCAGACATGATGGATGCCGCCCGACGGATTCTTTTTCAGAAAGCCGGCAATCGGACTGGCTTCGCCCAAAGGATAAAGAAGCTCGATCTTCGTGTTGGGAAGATTAATGAAAACAACGGTCACTCCGTGGTCGGGCTCGTCCTGTGGCGCGCCAACATCAGCGCCGAGCGCGCCGCTATACTGCGCGATGGCCGCGTCGAGGTCCGGAACGGCAATGGCTACGTGGTTGAGGCGTCCGATCATGGGGAATCCTTTCTCAGATGGGGCTGACGTCCGTTATCGCGCGCCCCTGCGCCCGAGGCAACCCGGCGCGACAATGCCACCCATCTATTAACGCGGCCCGCAAATTAACCTCGGTCGTTAACCTTGCGTTAGCCAGTTCTGGTTAACCCTGATCCGGACGTTGCCAAAGGAGATTTACTGATGGACGATCTTCCGGTTCTGACACCGCTCAACAATCCCACCGCCGCGCGGCCGTTGCTTGGCATGACGGTTCTGGTGGTCGAAGACAGTCTTTATGCCTGCGATGCAGTCCGGCTGATGTGCCTGCATTCCGGCGCGCGCATTCGGCGGGCCGATCGTTTGAGATCCGCAAGGCGACATCTGGCCGTGTATCGCCCGACAGTGATGATCATCGATCTGGGACTGCCCGATGGTTCGGGGCTGGATCTGGTCCGGGAACTGGCGGCATCTGAATCCCGCGTCACGTCGATCATCGCGACCAGCGGCTGTGACGAGGCCGAAAGCTCAGCCATCGCGGCCGGTGCCGATGCCTTTTTAGCCAAGCCCTTGGTCAATCTGGGCGTATTTCAGCAAACCGTGCTGGCCACGCTGCCTCGTGATCGCCAGCCCAACGGGCCGCGAAAACTGCGCGATGATGTGATACACCCCGATCCGTTGGCCTATCGCGACGACATGATGCACGTGTCAAATCTGCTTGACGCGCAGGAGGGCGGGCAGGTGCTGGATTATGTGGCGCAGTTTCTCGGCGGCGTTGCGCGCTCGGCCGACGACGGGCAATTGGCGCTGGCCGCCGATGCGCTGGCGGACGCGCGGTGCAATGGGGCGGGTCTTGAGTCCCCCGTGGCGCGGATCGCAAATCTTTTGCAAGAGCGGCTTGCAAGACAAGTTGCCATATAACCGGCCTTCGAAGGGACAGTTAACAAGAATCCGCTTTCCTTGTTTTGCTTGGATCATATTATACGTCAAAGCTCAAATGAGGCCAAGCAATGACCGACTCCCGCCCCCGCGGCATGAAACTTGATGGTTGGACCGCCCCGGCCGCCCCGTCTGCGATGCATTTGGAGGGCACCCATGCGCGGCTGGAGCCGCTGGACGCAGACACCCACGCTGCGCTGCTTTTTCAGGCCTTCGACGGCCATGACAGCCTGTGGGACTATATGCCCGCCGGTCCGTTCGCTTCTGCCGCGCAGTTCCATAAATGGGTTCGCGACATCACCAATTCGCCCGATTACGTCTTTTTCGCCATATACGATAAGGATCGCGAAGCCTATGGCGGCTTTGCGTCCTACCTGCGCGTAAAGCCCGCTGCCGGGTCGATCGAAGTTGGTTATATTGCGATGTCGCCGCAACTGCAGCGTAGGATCGCAGCTACCGAGGCGATGTATCTGATGATGGCGTGGGCGTTCAAGGCAGGTTTTCGGCGGTATGAATGGAAATGTGATGCTCTGAACACGCCATCACGGCGCGCTGCGCAGCGCCTCGGACTGAGTTATGAGGGCGTTTTTCGACAAGCCACCGTCGTTAAGGGGCGCAACCGCGACACCGCCTGGTTTGCCGCCATCGATGCTGAATGGCCTGCGCTGGACGAAGCGTTTCGTCTGTGGCTCAACCCATCAAATTTCGACGCGGATGGGCGGCAGACATCCGCGCTCAGCGATCTGACGCGGCTGGTTCGTGCCTCGGATGATCCCGCATTGAGACCAATGTAACAGGCGCTGCCGTTCAAGGAGGGACGGGCCGGAAACCTGGCAGCAAACAGATGCCCCCCTCCCGGCCCTGCAAAACCAAGCCATCGTCACTCCTGCGGAATAACCCTCAGGCCAAGCTCCATCAGCTGGTCGGATGTAGGTGCGCTGGGCGCGTTCATCATCAGATCCTCGGCGCGCTGGTTCATCGGGAACATGATGACCTCGCGAATGTTGGCCTCATCTGCCAGCAGCATGACGATGCGGTCTATTCCTGCCGCACATCCGCCGTGGGGCGGCGCGCCATATTGAAACGCCTGCACCAGACCGCCAAAGCGGCTGCGCACTTCGGCCTCATCATAGCCTGCTTTCTGAAACGCTGCGATCATGACATCCAGCCGATGGTTGCGGATCGCGCCCGAGACCAACTCATATCCATTGCAAGCCAGATCATACTGATATCCCAGCACTTTCAGTGGATCACCTTCCAGCGCCTCCAGCCCGCCTTGCGGCATTGAAAACGGATTGTGCGAGAAATCGATCCTGCCGGTTTCCTCGTCCGCCTCATACATCGGGAAATCAACAATCCAAGCGAAGGCAAAGCGGTTTTCGTCCGTCAGTTTCAGTTCGGTGCCGATCTCTGTGCGGGCCTTGCCTGCAACCCGCTCGAAGCCGGACGGCTTGCCTCCGAGAAAAAATGCGGCGTCGCCGACGCCCAGACCCAGCTGCTGGCGGATTGCTTCTGTCCGCTCAGGCCCGATGTTTTTCGCCAAGGGGCCTGCAGCCTCCATTCCCTCATCACCCTTGCGCCAGAAGATATAGCCCATGCCGGGCAAGCCTTCCTTTTGGGCAAATGCGTTCATCCGGTCGCAGAACTTGCGGCTTCCGCCTCCGGGCGCCGGAATGGCGCGGATTTCGGTGCCCTCCTGCTCCAGCAGCCTCGCGAAGATCGCAAAGCCGGAGCCGCGGAAATGATCGCTGACGACCTGCATCTTGATCGGGTTGCGCAGGTCAGGCTTGTCGGTGCCGTACCACAGCGCGGCATCGGCATAGCTGATCTGCGGCCACTGGGCATCGACAGTGCGGTCGCCGCCAAATTCTTCGAAAATGCCTTGTATGACCGGCTGGATCGTCGCGAAAACATCCTCTTGGGTGACAAAGGACATCTCGAGGTCAAGCTGATAGAAATCGGTTGGCGAGCGGTCAGCGCGCGGATCCTCGTCCCGGAAACAGGGCGCGATCTGAAAATACTTGTCGAAACCTGACACCATGATCAGTTGCTTGAACAGTTGCGGCGCCTGAGGCAGCGCGTAAAATTTGCCCGGATGCAGGCGCGATGGCACGAGGAAGTCCCGCGCGCCCTCGGGCGAGGAAGCGGTGATGATCGGCGTCTGATATTCCCGGAAATTCTGGTCCCACATCCGCCTGCGCATCGATGCAACGACATCACTGCGCAGGGTCATGTTGCGCTGCATCGCTTCACGGCGCAGGTCAAGATAACGGTGTTTCAGACGGGTTTCCTCGGGATAGTCCTGATCGCCGAACACCATCAGCGGCAGTTCCCTTGATGCGCCCAGAACTTCGACGTCGCGGATGAATACCTCCACCTCGCCGGTAGGCAGCCTGGGGTTCACCAACGCCGCGTCGCGCGCCTTCACCACCCCATCGATGCGGATGCACCACTCGCTGCGCACCGCCTCGACCTGATCAAAAACAGTACTGTCAGGGTCGCAAATCAGCTGGGTGATTCCATAATGGTCACGCAGATCGATAAAAAGGACGCCGCCGTGATCCCGGATGCGATGCACCCAGCCCGACAGGCGCACGATATTGCCCACATCTGATTTGGTCAGGTCGGCGCAAGTGTGGCTGCGATACGGGTGCATTGGCGGATCCTTTTCTGCGGCCCCCCCCGGCGGGGGGCTGTCGCGTCTTTGCGCCGATACACATGCCCGGCACCGCAAAGTCAAGGGCCGGCACAAGGCCCTTTTATGACCATACCGGGTTCTTTTTCCGGCGTTGAGAAACCAGGAGGCTGTTCGATGCGTTGCCATACAGGGCATTAACCAAGATTGGCGGGACAATGTGGAAAAACGCGCTGGATCGTTTCCTTCAGAAATTCGTGCGGAGGGGGCGTATTGTCGTCACCTTTCCGGGCGGTAGTACGACAACCTATAGCGGTGATGCTCCCGGTCCTGACGTGGCCATTGCAATGCACAACCCTGCTCTGCTGCGGCGCCTCGTTCTGTCGCCCGAAATGGGGCTTTGCGAGGGGTATGTGGACGGGGATCTGACCATTGAGGAGGATGATCTGGAAGGGCTGCTGCGGTTTGGCATCACGAATGTCAACGCTCAGCCTTCCTCAAGGCGCAGGCGTTTGCTGGAAAGGCTGCATTCAATGGGGCGCTGGATGCAGCAATTCAATCCGGCGGGCCGATCGCGCGCGAATGTCGCGCATCACTATGATCTGTCCGGCAAGCTCTATGATCTTTTTCTGGACGAGGATCGTCAGTATTCCTGCGCATATTTCGCCCATGAGGGCATGTCGCTGGGCGACGCGCAGAAGGCCAAGAAGGCGCATATTGCGGCGAAGCTCCGCGTGAGGCCGGGCATGCGCGTTCTGGATATCGGTTGCGGCTGGGGCGGGATGGGGCTGACATTGGCGCGCGATCATGGTGCCGAGGTGGTGGGTGTCACCCTCAGCGAGGAGCAGTACAAGATCGCCAATCAGCGTGCCCAAGCCGAAGGGTTGCAGGACCGCGCACGGTTTGATCTGATAGATTACCGCAAGGTGGAGGGCCAATTCGACCGTATTGTTTCGGTGGGAATGTTCGAACATGTCGGCGCCCCGCATTATCAGGAATATTTCCGCAAGCTGGACAATTTGCTGACGGAAGATGGCATTGCGCTGATTCACACCATTGGCCGCGGCGATCCGCCGGGTGTGACAAGCCCGTGGATCCGCAAATATATTTTTCCGGGCGGCTATGTTCCGTCCATGTCGGAAATGAGCGCGGCAATAGAGAGGTCCAGCCTGATCACGACCGATCTTGAGGTCTGGCGCCTGCATTATGCCGAAACATTGCGCCATTGGTATGACCGGTTCACCGCCCGTATCGAAGAGGCGCGCAAACTTTATGACGATCGGTTCTGCCGCATGTGGAGGCTATACCTGAAAGTGTGCGAGATGTCGTTCAGGCTGGATCGCAGGGTTGTATTTCAGGTGCAGTTGGCGCGGCGGCTCGACGCGGTGCCAATCACCCGCGACTACATTTATCGCAGTACCAACTGAGCATGGAAATGGCCCGCTAAGCGATCAGCCAGAGGTTTATACCAGTTCAGCGCGGATCAGGCCGCGCAGCGCGTTCCCGACGTAAAGAATTCGCCCCGCCCCTATATCCTCGGGAGTAATGCGGGCCGGCCGCGCCTGCCCCGCGGCAATAAGAACCTCGCGCCCTATTCCCGGCAGAAGACCGCAGGCGCGCGGCGGGGTAAGCAGGATGTCGTCCTCGCGAACATAAATGTTCGTGATCGTACCCTCGCACAACGCACCATCGGTGTTCAGAAAAATCCATTCGTCGATACCCGGCGGGAGCTTTGCACGGGCGCGGTCATAAAGGGCGCGGCGCGTCGTCTTGTGCCGCAGCCAAGGGTCAGACGGGTCCAGACACGCGGGGTGGATGGCGACACGCCAGTGCGTATCGGGTCCGCATACCTGAAACGGTGTCTGCGCCAATCTTGCCTCTCCGGCCGCATCGACGGTCAGGCGCAGGCGCAGGGGGGTGTCTGCGGCAACCGCGTCCAGCAAAGCCGCTACCCCTTGCGGCACGATACCGAAGGTTCGGGCTGAACGCCGCAGCCTTGCCATATGGCGCGGGCGGTGATGGATGCCGGCCCCGGGGGTCCACAGCATTGTTTCGATCAGTGCGAATCCCGGATCAGCGGGCGGGCAAAGCGGGTTTTCCACAGCGCCTCCTCATATTCGGCCGCGGCCGTGCTGTCATATACAACGCCGCCACCGACATTGAGCGTGACGCGAGCGCCGTCCAGAAGGAGGGTACGGATGGCCACGTTGAATTCGGCGCGCCCGTCCGGCGCAGCCCAGCCGATGGAGCCGCAATAGATATCCCGCGCGCCCCCTTCCAGATCGCGCAGCACCTGCATCGCGCGCATCTTGGGCGCGCCGGTGATCGACCCGCAGGGAAACAAGGCAGCGAAAAGCGCAGCCAGCCCCGTATCCGGCCTCATTTGCCCGGAAATGAGCGAGGTCATCTGGTGGACGGTGCTGTAGCTTTCAATTGTGAAGAGCTCAGGCACGGTGACGCTGCCGGGGGTGCAGACCCGGCTCAGATCATTACGCAGAAGGTCCACGATCATCAGGTTTTCCGCGCGGTTTTTTTCATCCTGCGCCAGAAAACTGCGGCGGCGCGCATCCTCGGCCGGGTCGGCGCTGCGCGGCTGGGTACCCTTCATCGGACGGGTCTGGATGTGCGCTGCCCCATCGGTGCGAAAAAACAGCTCGGGCGAGCGGGACAGCAGCGATGGCAGGCCGGGCTGCGTCACCAGAGCGCCGTAACGGACCGGCTGCGCCGCGACCAGGGCAGCGTAAAGCGCGGCCGGATCACCCGATGCCGTTCCCTCCAGCGGAAAGGTCAGGTTGGCCTGATAGAAATCGCCCGCGCCGATATAGGCATGAACGGCCGCGAACGCTTCGGCATACCGCTCCTCATTCCACTGCGGTGTGAATTCCGACAGGCTCCCCCCTGCATCCGGCAGATCGGGCGCAAGCACAGGCGCATCAAAGACACCGAAGGCCAGCAATGGCAGGCGGCGGCAGGCGGGCATCAACGGCGCGAGGCGTGGCTCTAGCGCATATCCCAACTCATAACTGGCGTAGCCGGCCAACCACGCGCCGCCCGCGCGCGCCGTATCCAGCGCGGCGAGCGCACCCGGCACATCATGCAAGTCCCGCGCCATGATCATCCGGCGCGGAGCCGCGAACAGGCAGCTCCCATCCCCGTCCGGCCCTACCGGCCCATGATCGAAGCGTATTTCCACCTGCATGTCTCCTGCGTGGGTCGCCATCCTTGGCGCGACATAGTGCGTTTCGCGGCCAAGTGACAACAGAAGTTGAAATCACAAGCGCTGCGCGCCCCTTGCGCCGGGGCGCGGCATGGATATAACCGCCACAATTTGCGCGTCCGCCCCGAGCGATGCGATGCTCCGGCGGGCCTGCGCAACCACAGCTGCCAAGCGGGGACTCCGGATATGCCAAAGCGCGACGATATTTCATCCATCATGATCATCGGGGCCGGGCCCATCATCATCGGGCAGGCCTGCGAGTTCGACTATTCCGGTGCCCAAGCGTGCAAGGCATTGCGCGAGGAAGGGTACCGCGTCATCCTCGTCAATTCCAATCCCGCGACGATCATGACAGACCCCGGCCTGGCCGATGCCACCTATATCGAACCGATCACCCCCGAAATTGTCGCCAAGATCATCGAGAAGGAGCGCCCGGACGCGCTGCTGCCCACGATGGGCGGCCAGACCGGGCTGAACACGGCGCTGGCAGTGGCCGATATGGGCGTGCTGGAAAAATTCGGCGTCGAGCTGATCGGTGCGAACCGCGATGCCATCGAAATGGCCGAGGATCGCAAACTGTTCCGCGAGGCGATGGACCGTCTGGGGATCGAGAACCCCAAGGCGACCATCGCCAATACCATGCAGGAATGCATGGATGCCATTGATTATGTTGGCCTTCCCGCGATCATCCGCCCCGCCTTCACGCTTGGCGGCACCGGCGGCGGCGTCGCTTACAACCGCGCGGATTACGAATATTACTGCAAGACCGGGCTGGACGCTTCCCCGGTCGGTCAGATCCTGATCGACGAATCTCTTCTGGGCTGGAAAGAGTTCGAAATGGAGGTCGTGCGCGACAGTGCCGATAACGCGATCATCGTCTGCGCCATCGAAAACGTCGATCCGATGGGCGTGCATACGGGCGATTCGATCACCGTGGCCCCTGCGCTGACCCTGACGGACAAGGAATATCAGGTGATGCGCAATCAAAGCATCGCCGTTCTGCGCGAGATCGGCGTCGAAACCGGCGGATCGAACGTGCAATGGGCGATCAACCCTGCTGACGGGCGCATGGTGGTAATTGAAATGAACCCGCGCGTGTCACGCTCCTCTGCCCTTGCCTCCAAGGCGACCGGGTTTCCGATTGCAAAGATTGCGGCCAAGCTGGCCGTGGGCTATACGCTGGACGAACTGGACAATGATATCACTCAGGTGACCCCTGCCAGTTTCGAGCCCTCGATCGATTACGTGGTCACGAAGATCCCGCGGTTTGCGTTCGAAAAATTCGCCGGCTCCGAGCCGCATCTGACCACCGCCATGAAATCGGTTGGCGAGGTCATGGCCATCGGCCGCACCATCCACGAGTCGTTGCAAAAGGCGCTGGCTTCGCTTGAAACCGGCCTGACCGGCTTTGACGAGATCGAAATCGAGGGTGCGCCCGATATTGCCGCTGTCACCCGCGCGCTGGCCAAACAGACACCCGACCGCATTCGCGTGATTGCCCAAGCCATGCGGCATGGGCTTTCGGATGACGATATCCACGCCGTCACCATGTATGATCCATGGTTTCTGACCCGCATCCGCGAGATTGTCGAGGTTGAGGAAGAGGTTCGCGAAACCGGCCTGCCAGAAGATGCCGCAGGTCTGCGCCGCCTCAAGATGATGGGATTTACCGATGCGCGGCTTGCCGCGCTGACGGGCGCGACGGAGGCGCAGGTGCGCGCTGCACGCCGCGCCGCAGGGGTCACTGCCGTCTTCAAGCGAATCGACACCTGCGCCGCCGAATTCGAGGCGCAGACCCCCTATATGTACTCGACCTACGAGGCACCGATGATGGGCGACGTAGAATGCGAGGCGCGCCCTACGGAGGCGAAAAAGGTTGTGATCCTTGGCGGCGGGCCCAACCGGATCGGTCAGGGAATCGAGTTCGACTATTGCTGCTGTCACGCCTGCTATGCCCTGTCGGATGCGGGTTATGAGACGATCATGATCAACTGCAATCCGGAAACGGTTTCGACCGATTATGACACGTCTGACCGGCTTTATTTCGAGCCGCTGACATTCGAGCACGTGATGGAGATCCTCGCCACCGAGCAGCAGAACGGTACGCTGCACGGCGTGATCGTGCAGTTTGGCGGGCAGACCCCGCTCAAGCTGGCCAATGCGTTGGAAGCCGAAGGAATTCCGATTCTTGGCACCTCGCCCGACGCCATTGACCTGGCCGAGGATCGCGAGCGGTTTCAGGACCTGGTCAACCGTCTGGGGCTGAAACAGCCGGTGAACGGGATCGCCTCGACCGATGCGCAGGCCTTTGAAATTGCACAGCATGTCGGCTTTCCCCTTGTTATCCGCCCTTCCTACGTGCTGGGCGGACGCGCGATGGAAATCGTGCGCGACATGCCGCAGCTCAGGCGCTACATCGCCGAGGCGGTCGTGGTTTCCGGCAAAAGCCCTGTGCTGCTGGACAGTTATCTGACGGGCGCGATCGAATGTGACGTCGATGCGCTCTGCGATGGCGATAACGTCCACGTGGCTGGCATCATGGAACATATCGAGGAAGCGGGTGTGCATTCCGGCGACAGTGCCTGCTCGATCCCGCCACACACGCTGAACGCGGATATCATTGCGGAGATTGAGCGGCAAACTGTCTTGCTGGCCCGCGCACTGAAGGTGGTCGGCCTGATGAACGTGCAGTTTGCGGTCAAGGACGGCGAGATTTACCTGATCGAGGTGAACCCCCGCGCCAGCCGGACCGTGCCTTTCGTGGCCAAGGCGACCGACAGCGCCATCGCCTCCATCGCCGCGCGGCTGATGGCGGGCGAGCCGCTGAGCAATTTCCCGCATCGTGGCGACTATCCCTCGGGTGCAACACCGGGAAGCCTGCCGATGGCCGATCAGATGACGCTGGCCGATTATGCGATGCCTTGGTTTTCGGTCAAGGAGGCGGTCATGCCCTTCGCCCGTTTCCCCGGGGTCGATACCATCCTTGGCCCAGAAATGCGCTCTACCGGCGAGGTAATGGGCTGGGATGTCAGCTTTGCCCGCGCGTTCCTCAAGGCGCAGATGGGCGCGGGCGTCGTC
>JAUNVT010000020.1:0-1118 GCA_030540655.1 Rhodobacterales bacterium | reverse complement strand
GTAATGAACACGACCGAAGGCGCGCTTTCGGTGGAGGACAGCCGCGAAATCCGCTCGGTCGCGCTTTACGACAAGATCCCGTATTTCACGACCGCCGCTGCGTCACTGGCTGCCGCACAGGCGCTGCAGGCACGGCGCGAAGGCGATCTGACGGTCATGCCATTGCAAGGTCCGACAGCGGCCTGAGCAATCTTATTGAAACTTGCCGCAATGGATTTTCTGTGGACGGGTCCGGACTTTTGACGTTGCAGTTTCATCGTTTCATTTAGTTTTTACGTAGTGGACTTAACATCTCGCCTCTAGCCTGCGGCATATCCGGCGGCCTTGAAGGAGGTTCAAGCTTCTTGGGAAAGGAAGTGATCGCGGAGTTCGGCGATGGCTTTGAACATCTGTGTGAAGCTGCGCGCGCCGGTAGGTCGAAGGAGAGCCGTGATCCTTGCAACGGTTTTTCTCAACCGTGTTCAGATGCGGAGAGTAGGAGGGCAGAAAGAGGAACCCGCAGCACGCTTTGCGCATGACCCCTTCTTTAACCTTGGCAATTTTATAAGGACAAGGGTGTAAGGATGAGGGCAACTCCTCAGATGCACTGTAGCACGAGCCCTTGCTCGACACAGGTATTGAAAGCCCGGTTTTCCATGGCCTCTTGAGAAAAACGGGAGGCAATCAGCGCATCCTGCGTCAGCCCGGCGATGGAGGTTTGAGGGTCCCACGGCCTTTGAATAGGGGGTTCCCCATAAGTCGGCGCGCGGACAAGCTTCGCCTATGCGGACGGCTCTGGGGGCGCCGGATTAGTCCGCCGGGTCATCCTGATCGCACGTACCTGCCAAATCCCCGTTACGGCTGACATCTTCAGGCGTGACGGGGGCGCCCGCCATTTCAACATTTCGTCAATGCAATATTGAAAACGTATCCAAGGCAGGCGGCAAAGGGGCTGACAGTTCCTGATCCCCCCATAAAAGATGAAGCAAAATCTTGACAGGCGGGAATGCTGAAGGAGGCAGGTTTCGGGTGTTAACTTCAATCCATGTTGTAGCAGCTTGGGCGCTATGCTGCAGATGCATAGTAATTGGCAAGTTCACCCCTTGCTTTCTCTATAAAGATAGGTAGATGCGGATGAG
>JAUNVT010000200.1 GCA_030540655.1 Rhodobacterales bacterium | reverse complement strand
CCAGCTACCTTCAAATCGTGGACCCGGCAATCGGAAGTGGTTAATGTGACAACGCGTATATTTGAAGTGCTGGTGGTCATGAGCAGGTCCTTGCTGATTTATCTTTGTGTATCTATGATTTGGCGCCTGCGGCGGAGCTGCACCCGCACTGCTTCGGCCGCCAGTCCGGCGACCAAACCCGCCCCGGCACCCAGTGCCACGGTCATTATCGCGGCAACTCCGATAACGGGGCGACAGTCGGCTCTGGCATCGAACATTCGGCGGCTCAGCACCAGATCAGCCGCCGCATAGGCAAGCAGGGCGCCGACCACGGGCATCGGAATCATCGTGAGCCATCGCATCACATCCTGCCCGGTCAGCGCCGCCGCCACACATAATGCCGCCATGGTCAGAGGCGCGCCGATCCCGCGGGCGCCGAACCTGTGATGCGCGGCAATGCCGCCCGCGCCATGGCACATCGGCAGGGCACCAAACGGCACCAACAACAGGTTAAGCGCCCCGCTGGTCGCCGCCAGCCTACGCTGACTTACCAATGAAGCGCGGGACGGATAAAGCGACCGCGTCACCGCCGCTGCAACGACAACCGCGTTAAGCAGCGTCAGGGGCAATTGCGCTGCGATTCCAGACAGTACCGCACGGATCGAGACATCAGCATATGGCGCGGCAATGACAAGGACCGGATCGCTTGCAGGGGCAAGCAGAGCTGACGCGCCCACGACGATCACGGCCCAAGGCCCGCGGCCCCAGATCAACGATAGCGCAAGCACCGCCAGCGCAGGGATCGCCAGCACCCATTGTGCGGCCATCAGCCCAACAGCAACCATTCCCAGCATCAGCCCAAGCCCGACCTGCAGCCCGGTCACGACAGATTGCGGAATGGCCCGTGCAACCTTGTCAAGCCGGGCGCTTGCGGAGAACATCAGCAGAAAGGCTCCGATGGTCGCGCCTGTCCATGCGATTTCGGGCGCAGTCAGGCTTCCGGCAATGACAAGCGCGCCGACTGCCTTCATCGGCTGAACAGCGATGGGTGCCTTGTAGACCAACGCCACCAGCGCGTAACCTGCCGCGAACCCGAGGAAAACCGGCGTGGGGGCCAGAACACCTGCGCCGGTGATCGCAATGACATAAGGCAGAAACGTCCCAAGATCTCCAAGCGCACCGGAAAGTTCGCCACTCAAAGAGCGGAGCCGTTCGCTGATGTAGAGGCTCGACCGGGCCATTTCGTATCAATTGCTATCCGTTAGTTCTACAGATTACCGCATCAGCCATCCTCGGCCAGCCGCGCCACCAGAGGCGCACGATTATAGCCATGGCTTCTCATGCATGATTATGCAACTTTTCCCAAGATTGGGAAGGAGAGCGTAGATGGAGAGTTTTTCGGCCATCTTGTTTGAGGCGGTGGCACTTATCCTGTCCTGGGATGCAGATGTGATCGAGATTATCGTGCTATCGTTGCAGGTGACCCTGACGGCGGTTGCCGCAGCCTGCCTCATCGGGCTGCCCCTCGGGGCTGTGATCGGCGCGTTCCGCTTTCCGTTACGCACTGGCGTGATCGTTGCGCTGAATACGCTGATGGGCCTGCCGCCGGTGGTCGTGGGATTGCTGGTCTACCTGATGCTGTCGGCGTCAGGCCCACTCGGGGTGCTGGGCCTGCTTTACACCCCTACCGCGATGATCGTGGCGCAAACCATTCTGGTGACGCCCATCATCGCGGCCCTGACGCGGCAGGTGATCGAAGACCTTAATGGAGAATATGCGGAACAGTTTGCCTCGCTCGGCGTCGGCCCGCTGGACCGTGTTCTGGCACTGCTCTGGGACGCGCGCTATAGCTTGCTGACGGTTGCGTTGGCGGGGTTCGGACGTGCGGTGGCCGAGGTTGGCGCGGTCATTATCGTCGGCGGCAATATCAATCACGTCACCCGTGTGATGACCACCACGATCGCGCTGGAAACATCAAAGGGAAATCTGCAGCTGGCACTGGCGCTCGGCCTTATTCTGCTGACGATTGCAGTAATCGTGAACGGCCTTTTGATGGCTATTCGCGGGACGGCATCAAGGTCTGCTTATGTCTGAGGCTCTTACCGAAATACGCGGCCATAGCGCTGTGGCGCCCGCGCCGCTTCTGTCGGCACGGGGTCTATGCTTTGACGCGGGCGGGCAGCGGCTGATCAATGAGATTGATCTGGATATATGGCCGGGCCGCTGCACGGTGATCATGGGTGCCAATGGCAGCGGCAAGAGCCTGCTCTTGAGGCTGCTACATGGCCTGATCACCCCGACTGACGGGACGATATCATGGCTTGGGCAACCACTGGACGGTGCCGCGCGGCAGGAACAGGCAATGGTATTTCAACGCCCGGTGATGCTGCGCCGCTCTGTCGCGGCAAATCTGCGCTTTGCGCTGACCGTGCTCGGCATCCGGGGGGCTGAAGGCAAGGCGCGGGAGGCCGAAGCCATCACCCTCGCCCGCATGGATGCGCTGAAAGACCAGCCCGCCCGCGTTTTGTCTGGCGGAGAGCAACAGCGGCTTGCCATGGCCCGCGCCATGATCAGCGCGCCGCGCATGCTGTTTCTCGATGAGCCGACCGCAAGCCTTGATCCGGCCTCGATCCTTGCGATTGAGCGACTGATACAAGAGGCCCGCGGCAGCGGCACCACAATCGTGCTGGTGACCCATGACCCGGGCCAGGCCCGCAGGTTGGGCGATGACCTGATTTTTCTCCATGGCGGACGTATCGCTGAGACCGGGCCTGTCGAGCAGGTGTTGGAAGAGCCGACATCAGAAGCCGCCCAGGCATGGCTCGGGGGGCGCCTTTTCGTTCCATCCGAAAGTAAGACACAGTATCACAAAGGAGTATGATCATGTTCAGACGCAGTTTCCTTGGCTTTGCCGCAGCAGGCCTCCTGGCGCTCGGCCTGTCCGGCCCCGCAGCGGCGCAGGACAAATTCATCGTCGTGCAATCAACGACATCGACCCAGAACTCGGGGCTGTTCGATTACATCCTGCCGATGTTCGCAAAGAAGACCGGTATCGAGGTGCGGGTTGTTGCGGTCGGCACCGGTCAGGCGCTCAAGAATGCAGCCAATGGCGACGGAGACGTGCTGTTTGTCCATGCCAAACCGGCAGAGGAGAAGTTCGTCGCCGATGGGGACGGGGTGAGCCGCCATGACGTCATGTATAATGATTTCATCATCGTCGGGCCTCCCTCCGATCCGGCTGGCATTGACGGCATGAGCGATGCGGCAGCCGCCATGGCCAAGATTGCCGAGACCGAATCTGCCTTTGCGTCGCGCGGCGATGACAGCGGCACCAACAAGGCGGAGCTTCGCCTGTGGAAGAAAGCAGGCGTTGACGTGGATGCCGCGTCGGGCGGCTGGTATAGTGAGACCGGCTCGGGGATGGGGGCGACATTGAACACCGGCATCGGCATGAATGCCTATATCATGACAGACCGCGGGACCTGGATCAGCTTTGGCAACAAGGGCGATTACAACATAGCGGTCGAGAGTGACCCCGAATTGTTCAACCAGTATGGCATTATCCTCGTGAATCCGGAAAAGCATCCCAATGTAAAGGCAGATCTTGGCCAGCAGTTCATCGACTGGGTGCTGTCCGAAGAAGGCCAGGCCGCGATTGCCGCATACAAGGTCGACGGCCAGCAGTTGTTTTTTCCGAACGCAAAATAATTTGCAAACAGGTGCGCCGACCGTCGGCCCGGCTTTTTGACATACCGCCCGCGCCCATGGTCTTCACCAGATCGTCCACCGATCGCGTAGAGACGCCCTGGACATAGGCTTCCTGGATAACCGCCACCAGCGCCTTCTCCGCCGTGCGGCGTGGCTCCAGGCCGTACTCTCGATCGGATTTGACGCCCGGATATGTTTCCAGTGCTCGGCCGGGTAGTCGTAGAAGGTCAGCAGCGCGTCCCGGTTCTTGACCAGTTTGGCCACCGCCTTGTCGTATTTCACGCCATAGGTTTCGACGAAGAAATCGAAAGCGGTGTTGGCTTCAGCCTTTGTCTCGGCCTGCCCGCTGCCCGGCAGTGCATTGCGCAGCAATGTCACGAGAGGGAGATATCGTGCAGATGCGCCTTGGCCTTGGCTTGTACCGCTTTCGGCATTGCGTTCAGCAGGTATTGTCACGCTAATTTCCGCGCCTTGCAAGAACCGCCGGTTTCTGCTGGTTCAGGCAATGTCGGCTGCGGTTGTCCAGGCTTCGACAGCTTCCATTCGGTGATATCGGATAGTCAGGGCGGTGCGGCGTCTGGATGGAACGGCAAAACAATTTCGGGTAGCGGAATGAATTGAGACGAAACGCTGTAATCCGCCGGGTGACCGGAAGCTTTGCATCGCTCGTTCCCGCTTTCGAAATGGCAGGTGGCTGTTCTCGGCGCGGTTGTCGAGGCCCTTGTGCGACCAATGACCAAGGCTTGGCGCCACGTCCCGTTTGG
>JAUNVT010000019.1:5771-34148 GCA_030540655.1 Rhodobacterales bacterium | reverse complement strand
CGGAAAGCCCTTGAGGCCATCCCGGGCGGCAATCAGGACGTCCCGCACGCCCCGGTTCTTCAGCCCGTTCATCACTCAGAGCCAGAATCTGGCGCCCTCGCTCCCGGCAATCCAGAGGCCCGGAACCTCGCGGACGCCGTCCCGCGAGACGGTGCCGCGCAGATCCTTTTCATTGATAAAAATGCCCCCGCAATTTTTTTGCGGAGGCAGTCATCAGCCGGTACCCTCTCACACGCCTAGTGAAGAACCCGCATTTCAGTGGGGCCTTTCGAGAGTGCTTTCATCGATCAAAGGTCGCGGCTTCCGGGGGTGGTTGCCAGCGTCTCGCCCTCATCTTCCATAACCGGAGCAGCCAAGGCTGCAGCAGCCGCAGCCTCTTCACGGCGGGCCTCGATGACAACGTTGTCGCGGGTCGCAGCGATTGTCCGCATATCCTGGGTCGCGCCACCGGTGCCCGCAGGAATCAGGCGGCCAACGATGACGTTCTCCTTCAGGCCCACGAGCTTGTCCCGCTTGCCCTGAACCGATGCTTCGGTCAGCACGCGGGTCGTCTCCTGGAAGGACGCCGCCGAGATGAAGCTGCGGGTTTGCAACGACGCCTTGGTGATGCCCAGAAGAATCGGCTCGCCCTGCGCAGGACGCACATTTCTGGCCAGCGCCTTTTCGTTGGCAGCGTCGAACTCGGCCTTGTCGACATGTTCGCCCTTCAAAAGGGTCGTCTGGCCGCTATCCAGGATTTCCCACTTCTGAAGCATCTGACGCACGATGACTTCGATATGCTTGTCGTTGATCCGCACACCTTGCAGACGATACACATCCTGAACTTCGTCAATCATGTAGTCCGCCAGCGCTTCGACACCCAGAATGCTGAGGATGTCATGCGGTGCGGGGTTGCCGTCCATGATGTAGTCGCCCTTCTGCACGAAATCGCCTTCATGCACCGGGATATGCTTGCCCTTTGGCACCATGTATTCGACGGTTGCGAGCGACTCGTCCGTTGGCTCGATGGAGATACGGCGCTTGTTCTTGTAGTCCTTCCCATAGCGCACATAGCCGTCGATTTCGGCAATGATCGCGTGGTCCTTTGGGCGGCGCGCCTCGAAGAGTTCGGCCACACGCGGCAGACCGCCTGTGATGTCCTTCGTCTTGGCACCCTCGCGCGGGATCCGTGCGACGACGTCGCCCATCTTGACCTCATCGCCCTCATCAATGCTCAGGATCGCATCCACCGACATCGCATAGGTCACGGGGTTACCCGCATCGTTGCGCATCGGCTCGCCATCTTCGCCCACGATGAAAATCTCGGGCTTCAGCTCGTTGCCCTTGGGAGCGGCGCGCCAGTCCATCACGATCTTCTGGGTCATGCCGGTGGCGTCATCCGTCTCGTCGCGCACGGCAACACCGGTCACGAGGTCGACAAATTTGGCCGTGCCGGACTTCTCGGCGATGATCGGCAGGGTATAGGGATCCCACTCGAACAGCTTGTCGCCCCGCCCGACTGTATCACCTGCCCTGACGTGCAGCTTGGAGCCGTATCCCACCTTGTGGCTGGCCAATTCAGCATCGCCCTCGCCCAGAATGAGCAACTTCATGTTGCGGCCCATCACCAGCAGATCGCCCGAGGAATTTTCCAGCGTCTGCTCGCCATCGAAAGCGATCTTGCCCGCCTGACTTGCCTCTAGGAACGACTGCTGGCCACCTTGCGCAACGCCGCCGATGTGGAATGTCCGCATCGTCAGCTGTGTGCCGGGCTCCCCGATGGACTGCGCGGCAATGATGCCGACAGCCTCGCCCTGGTTGACCATCGTCCCACGCGCCAGGTCGCGCCCGTAGCACATGGCGCAAACGCCATCTTCGGCCTCACAAGTCAGGGGCGAACGGATGCGCGCAGTCTGCACGGCGGCCTCTTCGACCGCGTCTGCCGCCAGTTCGTCGATCAACTGGCCTTCCTTTACCAGAACCTCCTCCGTGCCGGGACGCAGGATATCCTCTGCCGCCACCCGGCCTAGGAGCCGCTCGCCAATCGACGAGACCACCTCCCCGTCGTTGACGGCCGCTTCAGTGGTGATCGCGCGGGTAGTGCCGCAATCATGCTCTCGCACAATGCAATCCTGCGCCACGTCCACCAAACGGCGTGTCAAATAGCCCGAGTTCGCAGTTTTCAGCGCCGTATCGGACAGACCCTTGCGGGCGCCGTGGGTCGAGTTGAAGTATTCAAGAACGGTCAGCCCTTCCTTGAAGTTCGAGATAATCGGCGTCTCAATGATGTCGCCGTTCGGCTTGGCCATAAGGCCGCGCATGCCGCCCAGCTGCTTCATTTGCGTCACGGATCCACGTGCGCCCGAATGAGCCATCATGTAGACCGAGTTCGGCTCGGCCTCGGCACCATTTTCATCAGTCTTGCCGGAGGAGATGTTGTTCATCATCGCCTCGGTGACCTGATCGTTGCACTTCGACCAGGCATCCACGACCTTGTTGTACTTCTCGCCCTGAGTGATCAGGCCGTCCATATATTGCTGTTCGAAGCCTTTTACCTGATCGCGCGTCTCGCCGACGATCTCCCATTTGTTGTCCGGAACGACCATGTCATCCTTTCCAAAGGATATGCCCGCGCGGAACGCTTCGCGGAAGCCCATTGTCATGATCTGATCACAGAAAATGACCGACTCCTTCTGCCCGCAATAACGGTAGACGGTGTCAATGACCTGCTGCACCTCCTTCTTGCGCAGAAGACGGTTGACCAGACTGAACGGCGCCTTGGCGTTTTTCGGCAAAAGCGCACCCAGCCGCACGCGGCCAGGCGTGGTCTCGACACGCTCGAACACCTGATTGCCCTCGGCATCCAGCTGCGGAATGCGGGCGGTGATGTGAGCGTGCAGATGTACCTCGCCGCTGTCCAGCGCGTGCTGGACCTCGTCGATGGAGGAGAACTTCATGCCCTCGCCCTTCATGCCGGCACGTTCCAGCGTGGTATAGTACAGCCCCAGGATCATGTCCTGCGACGGCACGATGATCGGTGCACCGTTGGCGGGCGACAGAACGTTGTTTGTCGACATCATCAGCACGCGGCATTCCAGCTGTGCCTCGAGGCTCAGAGGCACATGAACCGCCATCTGGTCACCGTCAAAGTCAGCGTTGAAAGCGGAGCAGACCAGCGGATGCAACTGGATCGCCTTGCCTTCGATCAGGATCGGCTCGAACGCCTGGATGCCCAGACGGTGCAGCGTCGGCGCGCGGTTCAGCATGACGGGATGTTCGCGGATGACCTCATCCAGAATGTCCCACACCTCGGGCCGTTCCTTCTCGACCAGCTTCTTTGCCTGTTTGACAGTCGAACTGAGCCCCTTGGCTTCCAACCGGGAATAAATGAACGGCTTGAACAGCTCCAGCGCCATCTTTTTAGGCAGGCCGCATTGATGCAGCTTGAGCTCCGGCCCGGTCACAATGACGGACCGCCCCGAGAAATCGACCCGCTTGCCCAGAAGGTTCTGGCGGAAGCGGCCCTGCTTGCCCTTCAGCATGTCCGAGAGCGATTTCAGCGGACGCTTGTTGGCGCCGGTGATCACGCGGCCGCGGCGGCCATTGTCAAAAAGAGCATCGACCGATTCCTGCAACATCCGCTTTTCGTTGCGCACGATGATATCGGGCGCGCGCAACTCGATAAGACGCTTCAGGCGGTTGTTCCGGTTGATGACCCGGCGATAAAGATCGTTGAGATCGGACGTGGCAAAGCGGCCACCATCCAGCGGCACCAGCGGACGCAGTTCTGGCGGGATGACCGGGATCACCGTCATCACCATCCATTCCGGCCGGTTACCGGATTCAAGGAAGCTCTCGACGATCTTGAGACGCTTGATGATCTTCTTGGGTTTCAGTTCGCCCGTGGCCTCGGCCAGATCGGCGCGCAGGTTTTCGGCCTCGGATTCAAGATCAATTTGAGCCAGCATGTCGCGGATGGCCTCGGCACCAATATTGGCGGTGAAGGCGTCGATGCCGTAAGCATCCTGCGCGTCCATGAATTCTTCTTCAGTCAGCATCTGGCCATAGGTGAGGTCCGTCAGGCCCGGCTCGATCACCACGTAATTTTCGAAATAGAGAACCCGCTCCAGATCGCGCAACGTCATGTCCAGCATCAGGCCGATGCGGCTTGGCAGCGATTTCAGGAACCAGATATGGGCACAGGGCGCCGCCAGTTCGATATGGCCCATCCGCTCGCGGCGGACCTTTTGCAACGTGACTTCAACGCCGCATTTCTCGCAGACGACGCCGCGGTATTTCATGCGCTTGTATTTGCCGCACAGGCACTCGTAATCCTTGATCGGGCCAAAGATGCGCGCGCAGAACAGGCCGTCCCGCTCGGGCTTGAACGTGCGGTAGTTGATCGTCTCAGGCTTCTTGATCTCGCCATAGGACCACGACAGGATACGCTCCGGCGACGCCAGCGACACCCTGATCTCGTCAAAGGTCTGCGTCGGCGTCATAGGATTGAACGGGTTGTTTGTCAGTTCCTGGTTCATTTAGTCACCTCGAAATTTGTGTAGACCGAAAAGGGAAACGCCCCGATCTTCGCTGGAAAATCGGAGCGGGAAAATTCACGTGAATTTCCTAGCCTTCCCCTTCCGAATCCAGAAGTTCCATATTGAGGCCCAGACCCCGGACCTCCTTGACCAGCACATTGAACGATTCCGGTACGCCAGCTTCAAAACCGTCCTCGCCCTTGACGATGCTTTCATAGACCTTGGTGCGGCCTGCAACGTCGTCGGACTTGACCGTCAGCATCTCCTGCAGAGTGTAGGCGGCGCCGTAAGCTTCCAGTGCCCAGACCTCCATCTCACCGAAACGCTGTCCGCCGAACTGCGCCTTGCCGCCCAGCGGCTGCTGGGTCACCAGGCTGTAGGGCCCGGTCGAGCGCGCGTGGATCTTGTCATCGACCAGGTGATGCAGCTTCAGCAGATACTTCATGCCCACGGTCACAGGGCGGGCAAACTGCTCGCCGGTGCGGCCATCAAACAGGATCGACTGGCCAGACGTGTCAAACCCCGCGCGGCTGAGCGCCTCATTCACGTCCGCTTCCTTGGCGCCATCAAAGACCGGCGTGGCGATGGGCACACCACCGGTCACGTTGCTGGCCGCCTCGATCAGATGTGCCTCGTCCATGTTCTTGATGCCCTCTTCGTAGACATCGTCTCCATACGCAAGCTGCATCGCCTCGCGCACAGGGGTCAGATCACCATCGCGGCGATAGGCGTGAAGTGCATCGTCGATCTTGATGCCGAACCCGCGTGCGGCCCAGCCCATATGGGTTTCAAGGATCTGGCCTACGTTCATCCGGCTGGGAACGCCCAGCGGGTTGAGGCAGAAATCGACCGGTGTGCCATCGGCGAGGAACGGCATATCCTCCATGGGAACCACCTTGGAAATAACGCCCTTGTTGCCGTGACGCCCCGCCATCTTATCTCCCGGTTGCAGCTTGCGCTTCACTGCGATGAACACCTTGACCATCTTCATGACGCCGGGCGGCAGGTCGTCGCCACGGCGCACCTTTTCAACCTTATCCTCGAACCGCGCGTCCAAGGCACGCTTCTGCGCCTCGTATTGCGCGTGCAGTGCCTCCATGACCTGCGCGTCAGCTTCTTCCTTCAGCGCAAGCTGCCACCACTGGCCCTTGGTCAGCGTGCCCAGCAGATCCTCGGTGATCTCCGAATTGGATTTCACGCCCTTGGGCCCTTTGACGGCCGTTTTGCCAGCAATCATCGTGCGCAGACGCGCATAGATGTTGCGATCCAGAATCGCCAGCTCGTCGTCACGGTCGCGCGCCAGACGCTCGATCTCCTCACGCTCGATCTGAAGCGCGCGCTCGTCCTTTTCCACACCATGGCGGTTGAAAACACGCACCTCGACCACCGTGCCGAAATCTCCCGGCTTCACACGCAGGGACGTATCGCGCACGTCGCTGGCCTTTTCGCCAAAGATGGCGCGCAGCAGCTTTTCCTCGGGCGTCATGGGAGACTCGCCCTTCGGAGTGATCTTGCCCACAAGAATATCGCCCGGCTCTACGTCCGCGCCGATATAGACGATACCCGCCTCATCAAGGTTGCGAAGCGCCTCCTCGCCCACGTTGGGAATGTCGCGGGTGATCTCTTCCGGCCCCAGCTTGGTATCCCTTGCTGCAACTTCAAATTCCTCGATATGGATCGAGGTGAAGACATCATCGCGGGAAATCCGTTCGGAAATCAGGATCGAGTCCTCGTAATTATAGCCGTTCCAAGGCATGAACGCGACGATAACGTTCCTGCCCACGGCAAGCTCGCCCATGTCGGTCGCGGGGCCATCGGCGATGACCTCGTCCTTGCCCACGGTATCGCCTACCTTGACCAGCGGGCGCTGGTTGATGCAGCTGTTCTGGTTCGACCGCTGGAACTTGCGCAGGCGGTAGATGTCGACGCCCGGATCGCCCGGCTCCATATCCTCGGTGGCGCGCACAACGATACGCTGCGCATCCACCTGGTCAATGACACCAGCACGCCGCGCCATGATCGCCGCGCCCGAGTCGCGGGCAACAACGCCCTCGATTCCCGTACCAACCAGAGGCGCCTCGGCCTTGATCAGCGGCAGGGCCTGACGCATCATGTTGGAGCCCATCAAAGCGCGGTTAGCATCGTCATTCTCGAGGAACGGGATCAGCGAGGCCGCCACCGAAACGAGCTGCTTCGGCGAGACGTCGATCAGATCGACCTGCTCGTTCGGAGCCAGCATGTAATCGCCCGACTGTCGCGTGCTGACGAGATCGTTAACAAAACGGCCGCCGTCATCCAGATTGGCGTTTGCCTGCGCGATGGTGTGGCGCATTTCCTCGGTTGCGGACATGTACTGCACATCATCCGTCACCTGACCGTCAACGACCTTGCGGTAGGGTGTTTCAATAAAGCCGTATTTGTTCACCCGCGCAAAGGTTGCCAGCGAGTTGATGAGACCGATATTCGGCCCTTCCGGCGTCTCGATGGGGCACATGCGACCGTAATGCGTGGGATGCACGTCGCGCACCTCGAAGCCCGCGCGCTCGCGTGTCAGACCGCCGGGCCCAAGCGCCGAAAGACGACGCTTGTGCGTCACCTCGGACAAAGGGTTGGTCTGGTCCATGAACTGCGACAGCTGGCTGGAGCCAAAGAACTCCCGCACCGCAGCAGCGGCGGGTTTCGCATTGATCAGATCCTGCGGCATGACCGTGTCAATCTCGACAGAACTCATCCGCTCCTTGATCGCACGCTCCATCCGCAAGAGGCCAACGCGATACTGGTTCTCCATCAACTCGCCGACCGAGCGCACGCGGCGGTTGCCCAGATGGTCGATATCGTCAATATCACCCTTGCCGTCGCGCAGATCCACCAGTGCCTTGATGCAGGCAACGATATCTTCGCGGCGCAGCGTGCGCACCGTATCCTCGGCATCCAGATCAAGACGCATGTTCATCTTGACCCGACCAACGGCCGAAAGATCATAGCGCTCGCTGTCAAAGAACAGCGTATTGAAAAGCGCGGCAGCCGCCTCCTCGGTGGGTGGCTCACCAGGGCGCATCACGCGGTAGATATCCATTAGCGCGGTTTCCCGGCTCATGTTCTTGTCTGCTGCCATCGTGTTGCGGATGTAGGGGCCGACATTGATGTTGTCGATATCCAGCACCGGAATGTCGGTGACGCCGGCATCCAGCAGATCCTGTAGCGTGCCGCCGGTGATCTCGCCGTCCTTGTCGCGCTCCAGCGTCAGCTCGCCGCCAGCCTCGACATAGATCGCGCCGGTTTCTTCGTTGATGATGTCCTTGGCCGCAAACTTGCCAACGATGTGTTCGAAGGGAACCAGAAGTTCAGTTACGCTGCCTTCGTCGATCAGCTTCTTGACGGCACGGGGCGTTACCTTCTTGCCGGCCTCGGCCAGGATCTCGCCCGTTTTGGCATCGACCAGATCATAGGTGGGACGGGTGCCGCGCACGCGCTCGGGGAAGAACTTGGTGATCCAGCCCTTGCCCTTCTCCAGCTTGAACTGGATCGTGTCATAATAGGCATCCATGATGCCTTCCTGATCCAGACCCATGGAATAAAGCAGCGTGGTTACAGGCAGTTTGCGGCGGCGGTCGATCCGCGCGAACACGATATCTTTCGCGTCGAATTCGAAATCAAGCCAAGATCCACGATAGGGAATGATGCGGCACGCGAACAGGAGCTTGCCTGAGCTGTGCGTCTTGCCTTTGTCATGATCGAAAAACACGCCGGGGCTGCGGTGCATCTGCGACACGATGACCCGTTCTGTGCCGTTGACCACAAAGGTTCCGTTGGGCGTCATCAGAGGCATATCGCCCATGAATACGTCCTGCTCCTTGATATCCTTGACCGATTTGGCGCCAGTATCTTCGTCGATATCGAAAACGATAAGGCGCAGCGTGACCTTCAGCGGGGCTGAATAGGTCATGTCGCGCTGCATGCACTCCTCGACATCGTATTTCGGCTTTTCCAGATCATAACTGACAAACTCGATCACGCTCGTCTCGTTGAAATCCGAGATCGGGAAAACCGACTGGAACACGCCCTTGATCCCCTCACCGTCCATCGGCGTCGCCTGATCGCCGGAGCGCAGGAAAAGGTCATACGAGGATTTCTGAACCTCGATAAGGTTCGGCATCTCGAGAACTTCGCGGATTTTACCGAAGTATTTGCGCAAACGTTTCTGGCCAAGATAGGATTGAGCCATGTGTCTGGTCACCTTTCATTTCTCAACGGCTGCACGCGCTGTCGGGCTCCAGCCGCGCGGCCATCAGAGAGGGCGGGGTGCGATCCATTCATGGCCGTCGTCCCAAAGACGGCCTCCCGATCACACGAACCTCGCCTGAGATAAGCCCCCTGCCCTGCGCCGCAACATCCGGTGCCGGTATCGTGACCGGCGTCCAACTGGCGCAAGGGGACCTGTCCAAGACAGGTTCGGCTGGACCCGGAAAATCCGGATCCAGCCATATCAGAAGGGGTCAGACTAAGAACCGAAGTTCCCGGCCGGCTCCCTTGCAATTACTTCAGTTCGACTTCGGCGCCAACTGCTTCCAGTTTGGCCTTGATGTCGTCTGCCTCATCCTTGGAGACTTGCTCCTTGACGGCCTTTCCGCCTGCATCGACCAGATCCTTGGCTTCTTTCAAGCCCAGACCGGTTATTGCGCGGACTTCCTTGATCACGTTGATCTTGGAGGCGCCGGCCGATTTCAGGATGACGTCGAATTCTGTCTGCTCTTCTGCAGCCGCGCCGCCAGCATCTGCGGGACCCGCCATCATCACTGCGCCGCCTGCTGCGGGCTCGATGCCGTACTCGTCCTTCAGGATGGTCTTCAATTCTTGTGCTTCCAGCAGTGTAAGACCAACGATCTCTTCTGCGAGTTTCTTCAGATCAGCCATTTTTCCATGCTTTCCGTTTTAGATGTGTTCCAACGACAGGGCAAATGCCCTTGCCGGAATTTCCAGGTTGCGTCAGGCCGCTTCGGCCTTTTCCTCGATCGTGGTAAGGATGCTTGCGATATTCGAAGCAGGCGCGCCAATTGCACCGGCAATGCTCGAACCAGGTGCGCCGATGCAGCTTGCGATCTGAGCGATAAGCTCGTCGCGCGAGGGCATCTTCGACACGGCTTCGACGCCGGCACGGTCCAGAGCGTTCTCCCCCATTGCCCCGCCGAGGATCTGGAACTTGGGGTTCCCCTTGGCGAAATCCTCGGTCACCTTGGCGGCTGCCACGGGATCCTCGGAATAGGTCAGAACGGTCATGCCCGTCAGGTAGCCTGCAATGGATGCGCAGGGCTTGCCGTCAAGGGCGATCTTGGCGAGCTTGTTCTTGGCAACGCGTACGGATGCCTCGGCCGCACGTGCGCGCGCCCTCAGATCCTGCATTTCCGCAACTGTCAGTCCGGTGTAATGGGCAACCACTACGACGCCAGAGCTTTCGAAGATCTGGCCGAGTTCCCCGACCACTTTCTCTTTCTGGGCTCTATCCACAGTTTCACTCCAATATTCGAGGGAAATTCCCCCGGCTCAGTTCAGCCGGGCAATCGGGCCCGGCATTTGGTCCTGTAAAACGGGGCATCGTCGACGCATCCAGACACGTGCGGTCCGGCTGATCTTGTCACTCCCGCCTCAGGCAGGATATTAAGGACTATCGGCCCCCCCACCTTCTTGGACGAAACGCGCAGCCACCACGGAACGTAAATCCCATGCCATCTGCACAGTGCAGCCCTTAGCGGTTTCACGCCCCATTGCCAAGCCCCTGCCGCAAAAAAATTTTCTGTGCCGGCTGTTTCGACGTCAGCAAGGGCGATGCAGAATGGCCGCGTATGTGGCCACATCTTTCCTGCTCACGTGGGCTACGGGATGGATCAACCTCTACGCGATCGCTGCTTATTTGGGTTTGTTTCAACGCGGCTTGAAACACTCACTTCCATGCTGGAGAAGGCTGCGAGTGCGGCGGTATGTTGATAACTATGCAACTGATGCGGCTTGAGTATTCCGCACCGATGGCAGAAAATGTCAGGCTTGCACATTTATTATCTGTGTAGGTATGCGCGAAGGCTACCGAGACTTTCTCTCATATTGCACACGCAATAACCGGCGAAATAGCAGAAAAAAGGCCTGCCGCAGTGTTCGCGGCAGGCCTGATATAGGCTATGTTCTGGACGGTAGAAGGCGTGATTGCAGCGCAATGCCCTCTTCCCGTTCAACACATCTCTCGATTACTCCGATGCGGCGTCGGCGACATCAATTGTCACGCCGGGCCCCATGGTAGAGGTCAGTGAGATACGCTTGAGATAAGATCCCTTTGCACCGGTCGGTTTGGCCTTTTGCACTGCACCGATGAAGGCGCGGATATTCTCGACCAGCTTCGCCTGATCAAAGGATGCCTTGCCAACGCCTGCGTGAACCACGCCAGCCTTTTCAGCCTTGAACTGCACCTGGCCACCCTTGGCGTCCTTCACAGCCTGCGCCACATCCATCGTCACCGTCCCGATCTTCGGGTTCGGCATCAGGTTGCGCGGCCCCAGCACCTTGCCCAGACGGCCCACGACGGGCATCATGTCCGGTGTTGCGATGCAGCGGTCAAAATCGATCTTGCCGCCCTGCACGATTTCCATCAGATCCTCGGCACCCACAATATCGGCACCGGCCTTCTCGGCCTCCTCGGCCTTCGCGCCCCGAGCAAAGACAGCGACACGGACATCCTTGCCGGTGCCATTCGGCAGACCGACGACGCCGCGCACCATCTGGTCCGCATGGCGCGGATCGACGCCCAGGTTCATCGCAATTTCGATGGTTTCATCGAATTTTGCCTTGGCGTTGCCCTTGACCAGCGCCACCGCATCCTCAACGCTGAGGTTGGACTTGTCGGCAAAGGCTTCGCGGGCCGCGCGTGCGCGTTTTCCAATTTTCGCCATCTTACTTCACCTCGATGCCCATGGAGCGTGCGCTGCCGACGATGATCTTCATCGCGGAGTCCACGTCGTTTGCGTTCAGGTCTTTCCACTTGGCTTCGGCGATCTCGCGGACCTGCTTGACCGTTACGGAACCGACGGTGTCGCGGCCGGGGGTCTTGCCGCCCGAAGACAGCTTGGCCGCCTTCTTGAGGTAATAAGCCGCCGGAGGCGTCTTGATTTCCATCTCGAAGGACTTGTCCTGGTAATAGGTGATCACGGTCGGGCACGGCGCGCCCGGTTCCAGATCCTGCGTCTTAGCGTTGAACGCCTTGCAGAACTCCATGATATTGATGCCGCGCTGACCCAGTGCAGGGCCGACGGGTGGGCTGGGGTTGGCTTGCCCGGCTTTCACCTGCAGCTTCATCTTCCCGGCGAGTTTCTTGGCCATGAGGCCTCTCCTTCCATGTCAACAAGCCTTGGGGCGCGCCCCGCGGCCGACTTTGGTTGCGTGGTACGGTTCCGGGTGCCGCGGCCCCCTTGCCTCCCACAGGATGCCCGGACGGATCCGGGCGTATCGCGCGGCCCCTATTGTTTGGAAACCTGCGTGAATTCCAGTTCGACCGGGGTTTCCCGGCCAAAGATCGACACCGACACCTTCAGGCGCTGCTGCTCGTCATCGATATTCTCGACCGACCCGTCAAAGCCCTCGAACGGACCATCATTCACCTTCACCTTTTCGCCGATTTCAAAGTGGATCAGGGTACGCGGGCTGTCCTCACCCTCCTGAACGCGGCCCAGAATGGCCTGCACTTCGGAATCGCGCATCGGCATCGGGCGCCCTTGCGGGCCAAGAAATCCGGTCACGCGGTTGATCGAGTTGATCATGTGATAGCCCTTGTCCGACATTTCCATGCGCACCAGGACGTAACCCGGCATGAAACGCCGCTCGGCCGTCACTTTCTTGCCGCGGCGCACCTCGATCACTTCCTCGGTTGGAACCAGCACTTCGTCAATATCATCCTGAAGGCCATTTTCCACGACCGACGTCCTGATCTGCTCAGCGATCTTCTTCTCGAAATTCGACAGAACGCTCACCGAGTACCACCGCTTTGCCATGCTGAGCCATTCTCCGTATCGACCGGCGCCATGGCCGGAAATTCATGTCCTGCCCGGCTGGCCGCGCCAGTCCGGCGCAGCGTCCTGCCGGACGCGTGTCAAACAAAATCGGCGCGAGGCTCGATTCGCCGCGCGCCATGTTGCAGAATTGAGAAGCACCTATCCGGCATCTCCCGCAAGTTCAAGAGGCAGCATTCACAAAGGCCGCCCGAACCAACGCGATCAGCCAAATAGACCCAGAACGGCCTGCAACCCGCTGCGAATGCCCAAATCCACCAGCGCAAAGAAGATCGCTGTCAGTGCGGCCATGATGAACACCATGACGGTGGTCAAAAGCACTTCGCGGCGCGTCGGCCAGACGACCTTCGAGACTTCGGAGCGAACCTGCTGAACGAACTGAACCGGATTGGTGCGTGCCATGCGCTGTCTTCTTTCCTGATCGGGCGGCCCTGCGCGGCGCAGACCCTTTGGTCGCGCACATACAAGCCGAACGTGACAAATTCAAGGGCGCGCATTGGCCAACCCGGCCGGATCGCCCGAAGCTTTTCTTCCGGTCATCCACTCGATTCGAGGAGCCGGTCAAGTTCGCTTTGCATGATGTCCACGCTTACCAAACCTTTTACCCTGCGCGGCGCCCCATTGCCCGGACCGCGCAAACGCGTGTCGGCAAGAGGAGAGACAGGCTTGCCATCTACATGAATCTCGTAATGAAGATGCGGCGCGGTTGAGGTACCTGTCGATCCGGCACGCCCGATTTCCGATCCGGCGGCGACGCGCTGGCCGACCTGCAGCGCCTCGTTCACAGCGCTCAGGTGGGCGTAAAGCGTCTGGATGTTATTGCCATGATCCAGTTCGACCACATGACCATACCCACTGCGCTTGCCCATGAACTTAATCGTGCCCACCTGCGTCGCGACAACAACCGCGCCATGGTCGGCCGCGAAATCCACACCGCTATGCATCCGCACATATCCGTGGATGGGATGTTTGCGCAGCCCGAAGGATGAACTGAGCCTTGCGCCCCGGATTGGCTGGTCGAACGTCTTGACAAGCTCTCCGTCCTGGAAGATCCGGGTCCGCCGCGACTTGTCATCCGGCCAAAGGATTTCATAGCGCCTGTCGGCCAGGTCAAACTGAGCAAAATCGATTGTCGGTTCACCCACCACACGGTCCCCTGAGCGGTGTTCGCGCCACATCAGACGTATGCGCTCGCCGCCAGCCAGCGCTGAACGCAGATCGAAGGTCTCGGCGAGGATCAACTCAAGATCGGTCGCAAACCTAGTCGGGATACCGGCATCATCCAGTGCGGCAAAGATGGAGCTTTTCACAGTTGCTTCACCCGCACGCCTTATGCTGTCGAGATCAGGTGCCAGCCTTTCCACATGTGGCGCGGCACCGAAAGTCGCCAGAATGCGAAACCCGTTGTCGATCTCCAGCATGGCGGCCTTTGGCGCGCCCTGCTCGGACATCGTCAGGGTGAGGCTGTATCCTGGTTTCAGGTGACGCAGATCGAACTCAGATGCGATTGCGCGGCTCACTTCGGTAATGGCATCCGTGTCCAGGCCCGCCTTCGCAAGCAGCAGCGACATACTATCCCCGGCGCCTACCACCCGTGACCATGTGACGCTGTTTTCTGGCTTGTTCAGAGGTGCATTCCCTGCCGTTTGCGGCGCTTCGAGAGCATCCTCAACATCGACCTTGCCATGCCCATTGTCGCGCTGCCTGTCTGTTACAGCGCTGCTCCCCGGTTCGGAATCCTTGTGCAAATGCGCCCATACACCAAAAGCGATACCGCCAACGACCAAGAGGGCAGTCCAATATCTCAACCTGATCAACATTTTACCGCCTGCCCTTTTCCAGATGCCCCTTGACCTAATCTTTGGCAGGTCCATTCCAGCACTTACTGGTACGCGGCGTCAAATTTTGCAATGCCGGTCGATCAGGAACGGCGCGACAGCGCCGCAAAGCCTTGGCCAGATATCTCTATTCCACATTCCACGTGTCGCGCAAAATGAGTTTTCGCTTGGACAAAATCTTAGACGAAATAAAGACAGCGTGGCGGATAATGTTGGGATTGGCAGGGGCACCAGGGCTCGAACCCGGGACCTACGGTTTTGGAGACCGTCGCTCTACCAGCTGAGCTATACCCCTGCAATACGGGACGGATTACGCGACCTTTTACCGGGAATCAAGCCATCAATCGTAGCCAGATCTCATAATCGCTAACACGGGTGCTCAGCCTTTTCTCAAGCGTGCTGTTGGAAGCGGCCTTTTGCCGCTTGGGTCTTCACCTGCGCTTCTCGAATTCGGATGAGTCACGAGCACGGTAGCGATTCAACAAACCCGTGCGATCACCGTTACCTGCGCACATTTAGCATTCTGCATCTTTGGACCGGATTCTGGCTGCCACACCGCGCCGCGCGATGAACGCGCAATGAATTGCCTGCTTCATTTGCCGGGCGCGGGGCGTCGCCTATATTGGGCGTATGACAACAGAAACCGATCCAGCCCTCCCTGTCCGCGTGCCCCTCGTCACGCAGCGCATGGGTATATTCGGCAGCCTGAATGCCGTCCGCCGCAACGTGGTGAGCATCATCCCCGATCTTGCCACCCGTCAGCCGATGGTATCGGGGCGCACCGGCAAACGCTGGCACATGGTGATGGATCCCGGCGCGCTGCGCCGTGTTCTGCTGGAGAATGAGGGCAATTATCCTAAATCCATGGTCACCAAGAACCTGCTGCGCCCGGCGATCGGGGAAAGCATGTTCATCGCTGAAGGCGCGCATTGGCGCTGGCAGCGACGCGCCGCCGCCCCGGTTTTCTCGCATAGAAACGTGATGAATCTCGCGCCCATCATGACCGCCGCCGCAACCCGCAGCGCCGAGCGGATTGCCGCGGCAGGCCCGCGCGCGGTGGACGTCGCCGCCGATATGGTGCGCACCACGTTCGATGTCATTGGCGAGGTGACATTTTCCGGCGATGGCAGCTTTGATCCGGGCGCGGTGCATCGGGCGCTCGACGCCTATATTGCCGAAGCCGGGAAGATCTCGCTTTTTGATATTCTGGGCCTTCCCGATTGGGTGCCGCGGCCGGGGCGGATCATATCCGGCTCTGCGATGAAACAGATGAAATCCGTCGCCGATGAAGCTGTCGAGGCGCGGCGCCAGCGCGGGCCCGGCGACGTCCCGGACCTGCTGGACCTGTTGCTTGAGGGCGAAGACCCGGAAACGAAACGCCGGATGAACACCGCCGAGCTGCGCCACAACCTGCTGACCTTCATCGTCGCGGGGCACGAAACGACGGCCCTGACCTTGGCCTGGTCGCTATATCTCTGCGCCTTTGACCCGCGCGTGCAGGACAAGGCCCGCGCCGAAATTCGCGCCGTCTGCGGGGACAGCCCTGCGACTGGCGACGATGTGGCAAACCTTCCCTATATACGCCAGATCGCGGACGAGGCGCTGCGCCTTTATCCACCCGCGGCAATGGTGTCGCGCAGCGCGCTGGCCGACGATACGCTCTGCGGGCGCGAGATCCGGCGCGGCGATACGGTCATCGTGCCGATCTACGCGCTCCACCGTCACCACCAGCTGTGGGAGGATCCCGACGCCTTTCGTCCCGAGCGGTTTGCGAACCGCAAGGATGTGCGGCGCTATACCTACCTGCCCTTCGGCGACGGCCCCCGCATCTGCATCGGCGCCAGCTTTGCGCTGCAAGAGGTGGTTATCATTCTGGCTACCCTTTTGGGGCGGTTCCGGTTCGCGCCGGTCGAGGGGCGCGATCCCGATCCCGTCATGATCCTGACCCTGCGGCCCGAAGGGGGCGTGTGGCTGACTGCCGAGCCCATATAAGCGACATTGATCGCCCTGCTTCCTGACGATTTATCTATCGCACCTGTCAACAACGGAGACAAGAAATGGCAATCCGACTCATACATCTTCCGGCGCTGACCGCCGTATTTGCTCTTGGAGCGGCAGGCGGCGCCATGGCCGCCTCCACCGCCGACGAATTGCGCGAGGCGCTGGTCGGCAATACCTTCAACGGGAATATGGGCGGCGGCGGCTATGCGAGCTACTTCGCTGAGGATGGGACCTATCAGGACGCTTCGGGCGGCGGCGCCTATGAGATAACGGAAGACGGCGTCTGTTATCCCGGAACCGATCTCGGCTGCTATCAGGCTGAAGTTGACGGCAACAAGCTGGAGTGGTTTCAGGACGGGGAAAGCGCGGGCAGCGGCACGATCAAGCAAGGCAACGCCTTGGAATAGGCGTTTGCAAGGCCCCTGCCCGTCAATTGAACTTGTTGTCGCGTGGAAAACCGCGCGGCGCCATCCGGCCGGAACTGGCGCGTTTGGCCGTCCATTCCTCCAGCGCCGCTTCCGTGCGGGTGCGCCCGGCGGGATCGCGCCATGCCAACCCGGCGTCAAGGCTGAAGGTGGTGGCGTCGCTCAGCCCGCCGTCCTTGTATTTTTGCAGCCTGACGCCCTTGCCGCGTGTCATCTCGGGCAGCTCAGACAGCGGAAAGACCAGCACCTTACGGTTCTCACCCACAACGGCCACGTGATCGCCTGTTACAGGGCGGCACACAGTGGCGCGGGTCGGGCTGCGCACGTTCAGTACCTGTTTGCCGCCACGCGTCTGCGCCAACACCTCATCCTCGGGAACAATGAATCCGTCTCCGGCGCTGGAGGCAACCAGCAGCTTGCGGCCTGGCCTGTGAATAAGGATATCCACAATCTCGGCCTCATTCGGCAGATCAACCATCAGGCGCAGCGGCTCGCCCATGCCGCGCCCGCCGGGCAGGTTGGAGGCAGGAATCGTATAGAACCGTCCATTGCCGGCGAATACCAGAAGCCTGTCTGTGGTCTCGGCGTGAAACAGGAAACGCGGCCCGTCGCCATCCTTGAATTTCAGCTCGCGGGTCAGATCTATATGGCCGGTCAGCGCACGGATCCAGCCCATCTGACTGCACACCACCGTGATGGGTTCGCGGTCAATCATCGCTTCCAGCGGAACGTCTTCGACTACGCCCGCCACGGCGAACTGGGTGCGGCGCGCGCCGCCCTTTGAGGTTTTGCCAAACAGCTTCTTGACGTCGCGCAACTGGCCCGCGACCGCGCCCCATTGCAGTTCCGGATGCTCCAGCAGGTCCTGAAGTCCGGCGCGTTCCTCCAGCAGGGCGGCCTGTTCCTTCAGCAGCTCCATCTCTTCGAGCCGGCGCAGGCTGCGCAGGCGCATGTTCAGAATCGATTCGGCCTGAAGATCGCTCAGCCCAGCCGCACCGCCCTTTGCAGGCGGGACATAATCGGCCTCATCCCTCGCACGCACGAAATCCCGACCCCAATCCTCGCGCATCAGTGCCGCTTTGGGCGCCTCATCATACCGGATGATGTCAATCACCCGGTCAAGATTCAAAAAGGCCACGATCAGCCCTTCCAAAATCTCAAGCCGGTGGTCGATCTTCTCCATCCGGTAGACGGTGCGGCGCTGAAGAACGTCGCGGCGGAAATCGAGGAAGGCGCGCAGCACCTCCTTCATGGAGCAGACTTTTGGTGTAACCCCGTCTATCAAGACGTTCATATTCAGCGAAAATCGTACCTCAAGGTCAGAGTTGCGATACATCATGCCCATCAGAAGCTCGGGTGCGACAGTCTTGCTGCGCGGCTCCAGAACGAGGCGGATATCCTCAGCGCTTTCATCCCGAACATCGGCAAGGATCGGAATTTTCTTCAGCTGAATGATCTCGGCGATCTTCTCGATCAGACGGGATTTCTGCACCTGATAGGGGATTTCCGTGACGACGATCTGCCACTGGCCCCGGCCCAGATCCTCAATCTCCCATTTGCAGCGCAGCCGGAACGCGCCCCGCCCGGTGCGATAGGCTTGCGCGATATTCTCGGGCGGCTCCACGATGACGCCGCCGGTCGGGAAGTCAGGGCCGGGCACGTATTTGAGCAGCGTATCGTCATGCGCGTCCGGCGCCTTGATCAGGTGAAGGCAGGCGTCGATCAGCTCGGCGATGTTATGGGGGGGAATGTTGGTCGCCATGCCCACCGCAATGCCACTCGACCCGTTTGCCAGAAGGTTGGGAAAGCTTGCGGGCAGCACGACAGGTTCGGTGAGCGTGCCGTCGTAATTATCCCTGAAATCGACGGCGTTTTCGTCCAGCCCCTGTAGCAGCGCCTCGGCGGCGGCAGTCATCCGGGCTTCGGTATAGCGCGCGGCAGCCGGATTATCGCCGTCGATATTGCCGAAATTCCCCTGCCCGTCGACCAGCGGGTAGCGCACCGCGAAATCCTGCGCGAGCCGCGCCATCGCGTCATAAATCGCCGCGTCGCCATGCGGGTGATAGTTACCCATCACATCGCCGCTGATCTTGGCCGATTTCCTGAAGCCGCCGGTGGAACTTAGACGCAGCTCGCGCATTGCATAGAGAATACGGCGATGCACGGGCTTCAGCCCGTCGCGCGCGTCCGGGAGTGCGCGATGCATGATCGTGCTGAGCGCATAGGTCAGGTAGCGGTCCCCAATGGCGCGGCGCAGTGGTTCAGGCACCGCTTGGGGAATGTCGCCCCCGGGGGGCCGTGGTGTCTTGGTCTTGTCGCTCATGGGAGCGGTCATAGCTGCGGCGCCCTTCCTCGTAAAGCATCTGTCGGCGGCGATGCTGTGGTTTGTCGAGATGTGGCAGTGCGAATCATGCTACATTTATTTCATGCTCGTATTTCATGTTCAGGGCCTGCCAGCCTTGACGGGCTTATGCGTTGGGGGTTGCAGGGATGTGGCGCTTTGTCTTGGTCAGTTTCGGTTTTCTGGGTTTCGCGTTTTACCAGCTCAGCGGTGGCGCCTCATACAAGCCTGCACCGGGCTCGCTTCAGGTCGTGATGCGCGAAACGTCTCTGTTTGCCGCGCCCCGCGTCGTCGTCGCGTCGGATGCTGATACAGATCCGCAGGTTGTCAGTGCAGAACCGCGCATCAAGCCTGACCCATCCCGAAAAAAGAAGCGGTTTGACCATGGCGCCCCCAAAGATACGGACACGGGCGGGACCGCCCTTGCCCAAGTGTATCAGGGCCTGTCAGAAGGCGGCGCTCCGGACGGAACGGAACTGACGCTTGCCCCGGCCCGCGAGACGTTCAGCGATGCCCCTGCGATACACCCCCGCCCTGTCGATGCTCTTGGAACGTTCAGCGCCGAAACCCTCGTCCGCGATGTCAGCCGCGTGCCCATCGAGGACGCCATAATTACCTCGCGGCAAGAGGCCGATATCCGCAGCGTCGTGGGAAGCAGCGCCAATATGCGCAGCGGACCGGGCACCGAATTCGGCCCGCTGGAGCAATTGGCGCGTGGCACCCAAGTCGAGGTGCTGGACCGCCGCGGCGCGTGGGTCGAATTGCGCAACGTGCAGACAGGACAAACCGGCTGGATGGCCGATTGGCTGATCACCGCACATAACTGAGGCATCCTGACTTGACGCTGAATACTGGGGGCACCCGCCGCACGATCCTGATCACCGGGTGCTCCTCGGGAATCGGGTATGATGCCGCACACGGGCTGGCGGCGCGTGGTTGGCGCGTATTCGCCGCCTGCCGCAAACCGCAGGATTGTGCTCGCCTGCAATCCCAGGGGCTGGACAGCCCGCTCATAGATTACGCAGACGAGGCAAGCATCGAATCAGCGCTGGCGGACGTCATGGCGGCCACGGACGGCAGGCTGGATGCGCTGTTCAACAATGGCGCTCATGCCTGCCCCGGTCTGGTCGAAGACTTGCCGACGGACGCGCTGCGCGAGATTTTCCAAACCAATCTTTTCGGCTGGCACGAACTGACGCGGCGGGTGATCCCGGTGATGCGCGCGCAGGGGCACGGGCGCATCGTGCAATGCTCTTCCGTTCTGGGGCTGGTGACGCTGCCGTGGCGCGGCGCTTATAACGCGACGAAATTCGCGGTCGAGGGGCTGACCGACACAATGCGGATCGAATTGCGCGGCACCGGCATAAGGGTCTGCCTGATCGAGCCGGGGCCGGTAACATCGTGTATCCGCCGCAACTCAATTCCGCATTTCGAGCGCTGGATCGATTGGGGAAATTCGGCCCGTGAGACAGATTACCGGACCCTCCTGCAACATCGCCTCTACGCCGAATCAGGGCCTGACCGGTTCGAGTTGCCCCCCTCCGCCGTTACCGCCAAACTGGTTCACGCGGTCGAGTCCCGCCGCCCCCATGCGCGGTATTACGTCACAGTGCCCACCCACGTAATGGGTGTTGCCCGGCGCCTCCTGCCGACGCGCGCTCTGGACTGGATCCTGTCACGCGCCTGATGCAACGCACGAATTACCGTTTCGCTTTGCGCTCAAGAGGGCTACATCCGATGCCAAAGCCATTCCGGAGATCCGCATGCTGAACGATCCTTTATTTCTGCTGGTCGCTGGCGCGTGCCTCGTCGTGGCAGTAATCCTTGCAATTGGTATCAGCACCTTTGGCAAGGAAGGCCTGAACAATGCCAAGCGCGCAAATAAATACATGCGCTGGCGCATCATCGCGCAATTCATTGCAGTCGCGCTGATCCTGGCTTTCGTGACGATCCGCAAACAATACGGAGGGCAATGACCATGGTCGTTCTCAACAAGATCTATACCCGCACCGGCGATGCCGGCACCACCGCGCTGGGCGATGGCAGCCGCACGCATAAACATTCCGCGCGCGTTGCGTCCTACGGCAATGTTGACGAGGTGAACTCGACCGTGGGGCTGGCAAGGCTGTTCGCCACCGGTGAGACGGATGAGGCAATGTCGCGTATCCAGAACGATCTGTTCGATCTGGGTGCCGACCTGTGCCGCCCGGACATGGACAAGGACGCGACCGCCGAATATCCGCCGCTGCGCCTTTCGCCCACCCAGGTCGAGCGGCTGGAGGCCGAGATCGACATGATGACCAAGGTGCTGGAGCCGCTGCGCAGCTTCATCCTGCCGGGTGGCACTGAACTTGCCGCGCATCTGCATCTATGCCGCACCGTCTGCCGGCGGGCCGAACGGGGCGCGACGGAACTGTCCGAAACTGAAGAGCTGAATCCCGCTGCCGTTAAATACCTCAATCGCCTGAGCGACTGGTTCTTTGTCGCGGCCCGGATGGCCAATGACGGTGGCAAGGGTGACGTTCTGTGGGTTCCGGGCGCCAACCGCTGAACCGCACGCGCCCTCGCGCGCCGCCTGCGCCACACAAAGTGACGATTTTACGCTGTTTTCCGCTTCGCCCTTTCTATATCAACGCGCCAGAGAGCGTTTTTGAAAAGTCGTCGCGCGGCTTTTCGTCAATCCGAGGAGATTATGCCAATGAAGGTGCTCGTGCCTGTCAAACGCGTGATCGATTATAACGTCAAAGTCCGCGTCAAGGCGGATGGAAGCGGTGTCGATCTTGCCAATGTCAAAATGTCGATGAACCCGTTCGATGAGATTGCGGTCGAAGAGGCCATTCGTCTGAAGGAAGCCGGCAAGGTCGAAGAGGTTGTGGCCGTCTCGATCGGGGTAAAGCAGGCTCAGGAAACTCTGCGCACCGCGCTCGCCATGGGCGCAGACCGGGCCATTCTGGTCGTCGCCTCCGATGACGTGAACACAGATATCGAGCCTCTGGCGGTGGCGAAGATCCTGAAAGCCATCGTCGATGAGGAGCAGCCCGGCATCGTGCTGGCGGGCAAGCAGGCGATCGACAATGACATGAACGCCACCGGTCAGATGCTGGCGGCGCTGCTGGGTTGGTCGCAAGGCACCTTCGCTTCTTCCCTTGATATAGAAGGCGATCATGCGCTGGTCACGCGCGAGGTCGATGGCGGGTTGCAGACGATCAAGGTCAGGATGCCCAGCATTGTCACCGTGGATCTGCGCCTGAACGAGCCGCGCTATGCGTCGCTGCCGAACATCATGAAGGCCAAGAAAAAACCGCTCGATGAAAAGACCGCCGCTGATTACGGCGTCGATGTCACGCCGCGCCTGACGGTGACCGGCACGGCCGAGCCTGCAACGCGCAAGGCAGGCGAAATGGTCGGCTCGGTGGATGAACTGGTCACGAAACTCAAAGAAGCGGGGGCTGTGTGATGACTGTTCTTCTCCTTGCCGAAGTCACCGATGGCGAACTGAACGTCGACGCCACATCCAAGGCGGTCACTGCGGCTGCCAAACTGGGCGATGTTACTGCGCTCTGCTGCGGGGCCTCTGCCGCCGCAGCGGGCGAGGCTGCATCCAGGATTTCGGGCGTTGCTAAAGTTCTGGTTGCCGAAGACCCGTCGCTTGGCCACCGTCTTGCCGAGCCTACGGCGGCGCTGATCGTGTCACTGGCGGGCGATTACGATCATATCGTCGCCCCCGCCACGACCGATGCGAAAAACGTTCTGCCGCGCGTGGCGGCCCTTCTGGACGTGATGGTGATCTCGGACGTATCAGGGATCGTGGATGCAGAAACGTTCGAGCGCCCGATCTATGCCGGCAACGCCATCCAGACGGTGAAATCCACCGATGGCAAGAAGGTGGTCAGCATTCGCACCTCGACTTTCGATGCCGCTCCCGACGGCGGCTCCGCCCCGGTCGAGACGATTGCGGCCGCCGATGATCCTGCCCTCAGCGAGTGGATCGAAGACAAGGTTGCCGCCTCTGACCGGCCCGAGCTGACATCGGCCGGAGTGGTGGTGTCCGGCGGGCGCGGCATTGGTAGCAAGGAAGACTTTGCCATGATAGAAGCATTGGCTGACGCGCTGGGCGCCGCTGTCGGCGCATCGCGCGCGGCCGTCGATTCCGGCTATGCGCCGAATGACTGGCAGGTTGGGCAGACCGGCAAGGTGGTTGCGCCCGATCTTTATGTCGCGGTCGGTATATCGGGTGCGATCCAGCATCTGGCCGGGATGAAGGATAGCAAGGTGATCGTAGCGATCAACAAGGACGAAGAGGCGCCGATCTTTCAGGTTGCCGATTACGGCCTCGTCGCTGATCTGTTCGAAGCGGTGCCCGAACTGACGAAAAAGCTGAGCTGATTCACTCAAGTGCTGCACATTTCCAAGGCTCGCCATGACATGGCGGGCTTTTTTATGTTCCAGGCCAGGTCTATGCAAAACGAACCATCAGCGGCGCGAGGCGCAGCGCGACCTCATCATGTGCCGCAGGTCCCGGCACTTCAGCAGCGATGTGAGCCTCAAACTCCGAATAGATCATGCCTGCGCGGCCGGCGGACAGGGCGCCCGAACTCAGTGTTGCATCCACGAGCCGAACGGCTGATCCCGTCACCGCGTCCAGCATTGCACGAGTGACCAGCGCGGGCGTGGAGACATTTCGCGGATCATCCGAGCTCGTCGGTATCGCCTGCGGGGACATCCAGAGCAGCAGCACGGGTCCGTCGATCCGCCGCAAAAGTTGCATCATCCTGACAACCCAAGCCGCCTGCAATTCCTCCCGCACCAACGCAAATCGGTCCGGCGAAAGATCGTACAGGTGACACAGAAGATGGCGCACGAAATGGAAGTCGGTAAAATCCACATCGGGGTAAATCGCGCGCAGAAATGGCGATGCTTCCACGAAACGATCATTGCGGCGGGGATGCACGGAGTAGAACCTGTTTGACAGGCTCTGTGCCCCCGGCACCTGCAGGACCGTAACCGCCGCGCCTGCGGCGACGCCCATAATTGCACTATCTTGCACCATTACATCCAGCCCTGCATTAGGCCAGCCCAGGTTGATGCAAGGCAGCCCGATTTGAGCCTCGACCAAGGCGGGAAAAGGCTCCTCTACGAATTTCCCGAATGTTTCCGTTCCCCCCAGAAAGGCCGCATATTGCCCATGCATGCTCCTCCTAGGGCCCCGAAACAAAAGTTTGGAATCGCCATAGCGGCACGGCGCGTAATCCAGAGGCGTCACGGCGTGAGTCTCATCAGTCAATTTCTGTTCCCTTTCGGTCCACCTGTGTTCCAGAATCGTTCTGACCCATTTAGGAATCGCTAAACGTCGCATTTACTGAAAACTTTCCACAGATGCTGGGTCACTGCGCCCCTTGCGGCCCACCGGCACGGGGGCCTATTGTGCCGCAAACCATCAGATGGGGCAGTCATATGGACATCCAGACAATTGGCATCGTCGGCGCAGGCCAAATGGGCAACGGTATTGCGCATGTCATGGCGCTGGCGGGCTATCGGGTGCTACTGACCGATGTCAGCCAGGACGCATTGGACAATGCACTTGCAATCATACGCAAAAATCTCGACCGGCAGGTCAGTCGGGAAAAAATCGGCCAATCCGACAAGGACGCCGCATTGGATCGCATGACCACGACGCTGAAACTGAGCGATCTGGGTCGCAGTGATCTGGTGATCGAAGCGGCAACCGAGCGTGAAACGGTCAAACAGGCCATATTCGAAGATCTTCTGCCCCATCTGAAGCAGGATACAATCCTGACGTCGAACACGTCGTCCATTTCGATCACGCGGCTGGCCAGCCGCACCGACAGGCCGGAAAAATTCATGGGATTCCATTTCATGAATCCTGTGCCGGTGATGAGCCTGGTCGAGTTGATACGCGGCATCGCCACCAGCAAGGAAACCTATGATTCATGTCTGAAGGTCGTTGAATCCCTTGGAAAAACTGCTGCTTCCGCCGAAGACTTTCCAGGTTTCATCGTCAACCGCATCCTCATGCCGATGATTAACGAGGCGGTCTATACGCTCTATGAAGGGGTCGGCAGCGTCCTCTCGATCGATCAGTCGATGAAGCTGGGCGCAAACCACCCCATGGGGCCGCTGGAACTGGCTGATTTCATCGGGCTGGACACCTGCCTTGCCATCATGAACGTCCTTCATGACGGGCTTGCCGATACGAAATATCGCCCCTGCCCACTTCTGACCAAATATGTCGAGGCGGGCTGGCTGGGGCGCAAGAGCGGACGGGGCTTTTACGACTATCGCGGCGACGAGCCTGTTCCGACACGCTGAGCGCGCGCGTTGCGCCCTCTGGGCAAAGGCGCGTTGATCGGGTAGGTCTGCAGCTTGCAAATGATGGAACACAGCCCATGAGCACACGCGCCGGATTCGTAGCCCTGATCGGCGAGCCCAATGCAGGAAAATCCACCCTGCTGAATCGCATGGTTGGCGCCAAGGTCAGCATTGTGACGCATAAGGTACAGACAACGCGCGCCCGTATCCGCGGCGTGGCAGTCGAAGGGGATGTGCAGCTTGTCTTTGTTGACACGCCCGGCCTTTTCAAACCGCGCCGCCGCCTTGACCGCGCGATGGTGGCAGCCGCCTGGGGCGGCGCGGCGGATGCCGATGTGGTGGTTCTGATGATCGAGGCGCATCGCGGCATCACCGAGGGCGTCGAGCGTATTCTTGAAAATCTCGGCGATGTTACCAAGGGGCGCAAGGTCGCGCTGGCGATCAACAAGATCGACCGTGTGCAGTCGCCCGTCCTTCTGGCGTTGACCAAGGACATGAACGACCGCTTTCCTTTTGACGAAACCTACATGATCTCGGCCGAAAAGGGTCATGGCACCGATACGCTGCGCAGTTGGCTGGCGAGTCAGATGCCCGAGGGCCCGTGGCTATATCCCGAGGACCAGATCGCCGATCTGCCGCTTCGCATGATCGCTGCCGAAATCACCCGCGAGAAGTTGACGCTGCGCCTGCATCAGGAACTGCCCTATCAATTGACCGTCGAGACGGAAAACTGGGAAGAGCGCGCTGACGGATCGGCACGGATTGATCAGCTGATCTATGTCATGCGCGACGGCCACAAAGGCATCGTCCTCGGCCACAAGGGGGAGACAATCAAATCCGTCGGCGCGGCCGCCCGTGCCGAGTTGGAGGAGTTCCTTGGCCGGCGCGTCCATTTGTTTTTGCAGATCAAGGTGCGTCCCAACTGGCTCGAGGAGGCCGAGCGTTACTCGGAGATGGGACTTAATTTCAAGGACGGGAATTGATAACAGTTCCCTGCCCTGCCCCATGCGCCTGACGGCACAATTCTGGGTCCAAGCCTACCTTGCCCGACTGCGCGGCGTGGATATTCCGGCCTTCGTCACCGCCCACGGCGATGACGGCTCCGGTGCAGTGCTGGTCAAGCTGAATACGCTGGATGGCAGGGCCGCCGTCTACATGCGGAGCTTTGATTTGAGCAGCGGCGCGCGCAAATGGGATATGTTGATATCGGGGCCCGAAGCGGAGACTGATGCCGCCATTGCGCGCCAGCGCGGATTCGATCCCGATCTTTGGGTTGTCGAGGTTGAAGATCGCGCGGGGCGCCACCTGCTGGATGAGCCCGGCCTTGCCGAGTGACGGGGCCAGCTTAACTTTGGAATATATGCGGGGCGGGGTCGGGCAGCGATGGAATGGCGCGATGAGGGGATCTTGTTGTCGACGCGCCCGCATGGCGAAAGCTCGGTGATTGTCGATGTCCTGACGCCCGAGCGTGGCCGCCATGCAGGGCTCGTGCGCGGCGGCGCATCGCGGCGGCTGGCGCCGGTATTGCAGCCGGGAGCCCAGCTGGATCTGACTTGGCGGGCGCGGCTGGACGATCATATCGGCACATTTACGGTCGAGCCTGTGCGCAGCCGCATGTCCCTCGTGATGGACAACCGACTGGCGCTGGCCGGGCTCAATTCTGTAATGGCGCTCCTGCTATTCTCATTACCCGAGCGCGAGGCGCATCCGGTTCTTTACCAGCACACCGAAACCCTGCTGGATCTGATGGGCGCGCACGACGCATGGCCGCTGGCCTATCTGCGCTGGGAAATGCTGTTGCTTCAGGAACTCGGGTTTGGGCTCGATCTGTCTGCCTGTGCAGTGCGCGGGACCGGGGCCAACGATTTGAGTTATGTATCTCCTCGCACAGGCCGTGCAGTGTCGCGCATTGGAGCAGGCGAATGGGCGGATCGCCTGCTCCCCCTGCCGCCCTGCATGTTGGGCCACGGCAGCGCGCCGGATGCCGAGATTGCGCAAGGACTTCGCACGACAGGCCATTTTCTACATAACAGGGTGGCGGCCGAACAGGGCCACAGGCCATTGCCCGATGCCCGCGCGAGGTTCACTGATCGTTTCGCCAAGAGGATTGAGAAGGACAATAGTGGCTGCTCTTAAATTTATTTAAAATAAAGCCTTACCTGCCTAAATTAAATCTTTGAATTAACTTGAATCGCCCGTCTGTATTCTCGCCGACAAGGCTCAGGGACTCCAGTGTGAATGGGCGGGGGAGAAGTGGCGCCATGTAATCTGCCAGCACGGCGCGGGTTCTTTCGGCTTGGGCATGGCCATGCGCGCCGGTCAAGGTCATATGGAATCGATAGGAATCCAATACATAGGGATATCCCCAACGGCGCAGGTTATCCCGTTGCGCGTCACTGAGAAATATCGTGTCGCGGCGCGCAATCTCCGCTTCCGTCTCCTCGGATCGATAAAGATCCAGATCCTCCACCACCTGCGCTGCCAAGTCGTTCAAATCCCGTGCATCTCCAGCAGGCACAAGTGCGGCAAAGCCGCCAAGGCGCGCGACCTCCAAGCCGCATGTGCCAACCGCAGTATGCTTGCTACAGAAGGTCGAAAGAGCTGTGATCAGCGTCCGCTCAGAGTGATCCTTGGCGAGTCGGAATGGCGATTTGACCGTGGCATGGAATCCGTATCGCCGCGGCTTTTCGGTCAGACTGTCTATACTGGTCCCAAGGCCGGGGATTACCCGCCGCGAATCTGGAAAACTCCCCTTTTCGACATCCCATCCCAGCCATTCGGCCCCAAACCTGGCCAATGGTCCGGGCGGCGGCGTGTAATAAATGGCATAGCGGCGATAGGCATGTGCGGGCATGGAGCTTCGATAGTTTGCAACTG
>JAUNVT010000019.1:0-5671 GCA_030540655.1 Rhodobacterales bacterium | reverse complement strand
ATGGCATAGCGGCGATAGGCATGTGCGGGCATGGAGCTTCGATAGTTTGCAACTGTGGCCCGGTTTCGGCCAGAGCAAGCGGCACCGCTTCTATTGGCGATGCCGCATACAGGGTCAGCCCAGAAGACGACGGGCGATGACCTGTGCCTGAATTTCTGCCGCGCCCTCGAAAATGTTGAGGATGCGCGCGTCACACAGAATCCGGCTGATCTTGTATTCCAGCGCGAAGCCATTGCCGCCATGGATCTGCAAGCCGTTATCGGCGGCTGCCCATGCCACGCGCGCGCCCAGCAGCTTGGCCATACCGGCCTCCACGTCGCAACGACGGCCCTCGTCCTTTTCCCATGCGCTGAAATAAGTCAGCTGGCGGGCGATCATGATTTCAACAGCCATGATGGCCAGTTTGCCCGAGACGCGCGGGAATTCGATCAGGGATTTGCCAAACTGCTTGCGGTCCTGTGCATATTGCATCGACACATCCAGCGCCGATTGCGCGACGCCGATAGCCCGGGCCGCAGTCTGGATACGCGCGGATTCGAACGTCTCCATCAATTGCTTGAAGCCTTTGCCTTCTTCGCCGCCCAAAAGATTCTCGCCCTTGACGTGGAAATTGTCGAAGGCGAGTTCGTATTCCTTCATCCCGCGATAGCCCAAGACTTCGATTTCGCCGCCGCTCATGCCCTCGGTGGGGAACGGCGCCTCGTCAGTGCCGGGTTCTTTTTCCGCCAGGAACATCGACAGGCCCTTGTGATCGGTGCTGGCCGGATCCGTACGCGCCAGCAGCGTCATGACCTGCGTGCGGGCGGCATGGGTGATCCATGTCTTGTTACCCGTGATGCGGTAATCATCGCCGTCCTTGGCGGCGCGGGTGCGCAAGCTGCCCAGATCCGAGCCGGTATTGGGTTCCGTAAACACGGCCGTCGGTAGAATCTCGGCGCTTGCCAGTTTGGGCAGCCACTGCGCCTTTTGCGCGTCAGTCCCCCCGCAGATGATCAGCTCAGCTGCGATTTCGCTGCGCGTGCCAAGCGAGCCGACGCCGATATAGCCACGGCTCAACTCCTCTGAGACGACAACCATCGACGCTTTTGATAGTCCCAGACCGCCAAATTCTTCAGGGATTGTCAGGCCGAACACGCCCATTTCGGCCAGTTCCTCGATGACTTCCATCGGGATGAGCTCGTCCTTCAGGTGCCAGTCATGGGCATGCGGCTCGACCCTGTCGATGGCATAGCGACGGAACTGCTCTCGAATCATTTCCAGCTCGTCATCAAGCCCGGTGCGGCCCACGGTAATCTCCGCCGCACGCTCCTGCATCAGTTGCACAAGGCGTGTCCGCGCCTCCTGCGTGTTGCCGCCTTGGGTGAGAGTCATGATTTCTGGCGTTGCAAGCCCGCTCATATCGGCCGTGTCCATGCTGACATCTGTCAGACGCAGGATTTCGCCCTGGCTCATGGGGATGCCGCCCAGGATCTGCGACAGGTATTCCCCGAACGCGATCTGGTGAATCAGCGTCTCGACCTCGCCAAACTTGTCGTCAGCCTGCAGGCGGTCAGCCCATGCCTGCATCTGGTTCAGCGCCTCGGTATAGGTAGCAATCCACGCCAGACCATGCGCCGCCGTCTGATGCTGCTCGACCAGCGCATTCGACACGCGGCCACCCTCGGACACAAGATCCTTCACGCGGGTTTTCGCCGTCTCCAGCAGGGACGCCACGGGGGCAAGGCTGGCGCGGGTGAGGTCGGTGAGATTTTCCAGAACTACGGCATCTGTTTTCATTTCGATTTGTCCGTCATGGGCCATGGTGCGATCCTTTCAAACTTGCAGCCGTCCTATTCACTTTGCAGGTGCAGCGCAACTATTATACATTTGACGCAGGCGCTTTGGATTAATCTTGCGCAATATTTCTTGGGGTGCGGAATCGTAGCCCCTGCGGCGAAATATTACTTTGGTGCGCGGATGCGGATCTGGCCCTTTTTCGCGCGCTCAAGCCAGCGCAGACGAATCGACGGAAGAAGATCAGGAAGGCCTCTCTCCTCTTACGCGCGGATTATTGCTCTATTTTTTGGCGCCGTGTCGCGGTTTGTGTTTTTGTTTCCGCAGTTTGTACATATAGTGTCCATGGCGGCGCAATTGCCAAGAGCACACAACCGGGGGGCTATGCCGATGATCCGATCGGAGTTGATTCAGAAAATTGCTGATGAGAACCCGCACCTCTATCAACGGGATGTGGAGCGGATCGTGAACACGTTCTTTAACGAGATCACTGATGCGATGGCGTCAGGAAACCGGGTAGAACTGCGCGGTTTCGGCGCTTTTTCAGTGAAGAAACGCGATGCGCGCACCGGACGAAACCCGCGCACGGGCGAATCTGTCCCGGTGGAAGAAAAACATGTGCCGTTCTTCAAGACAGGCAAGCTCCTTCGGGACCGGCTTAACGGAAAGTAAATGATGCGCTATATTCGCTACGTCTCCATCGCCATCTTCGCGCTGGCCCTGATCCTTATCGCGCTGGCAAACCGGATCACCGTTCCTGTCCGGCTTGTTCCGGGCGAGCTGAACCGATTCACCGCGCTCAGCCCTGCAACCGAAGTGCCGCTTTTTGTGGTGATCTTTGCCGCCATTCTGGCGGGCCTCATCCTGGGTTTCATCTGGGAATGGATCCGCGAAGCCGGAGAACGGGCGGCAGCAGCGGCGCAGGCGCGTGAAATGGCCCGTCTGCGGGCTGAAATCACACGTCTCAAGCGCGACAAACACGAAGGCAGCGACGAGGTGATCGCCCTTCTCGACACGGGCCGCTGACCGGCGCCATGGTTCGCGACGTCCGTATCAAGATGTGCGGCCTGACGCAGCCCGCGGAGGTTGCCGCTGCAGCGGCGGCAGGGGCCGATTACATCGGTTTCGTGTTCTTTCCGCGGTCTCCGCGCAATGTCAGCCCGAGTGCGGCCGCTGCGCTCGCGCGGGAGGCGGCGCCCGGGCTGATCAAGGTGGCGCTGACTGTTGATGCGGATGACGCTCAGATGGACACGCTGATGGCCGCGGTGCCGCTCGATATGCTGCAACTGCACGGAAGGGAGACGCCGGCGCGCGTGGCGCAGATCCGCGCGCGCTATGGCCTGCCCGTGATGAAGGCCATCGGCATCGCCATGCGCGAAGATCTGGCAGGGATAGAGCAATACGCTGCGGTTGCCGATCAGCTCCTGATAGACGCCAAGCCGCCAAAGGGCGCGGCCCTGCCCGGCGGAAACGCGCTCAGCTTTGACTGGTCGCTGATCGCGGGGCGCACCTGGTCTCTGCCCTGGATGTTGGCGGGCGGGCTGACCCCCCGGAACGCCGCAGAGGCGGTGCGTCGCACGGGTGCGGCGCAGCTTGACGTCTCGTCTGGCATTGAATCCACGCCGGGTGTCAAGGATGTCGACCTGATGCGCGCATTTGCAGAGGCCGCACGACGCTGACGGCACCTCGCTTTTGCTCTGGAAAACTTATTCCCCGTCCCATATTCAGCTAGACATGCGCATCACGGGAGAGGCCAGCGATATGAACGATCTATTCAACTCATTCATGACCGGTCCCGATGAGAAGGGTCGCTTTGGGAATTTCGGCGGGCGTTTTGTCTCCGAAACGCTGATGCCGCTGATCCTGGAGCTGGAACAGCAATACGAGCATGCCAAGACGGATGACAGCTTCTGGGCGGAAATGCACGATTTGTGGACCCATTATGTCGGTCGCCCCAGCCCGCTTTATTACGCGGAACGCCTGACTCAACATCTGGGCGGCGCCAAGATCTATCTCAAGCGGGACGAGTTGAACCACACCGGCGCGCATAAGATCAACAACGTGCTGGGCCAGATCATTCTGGCGCGCCGCATGGGCAAAACGCGCATCATAGCCGAAACCGGCGCTGGCCAGCACGGCGTTGCGACGGCCACGGTCTGCGCCAAATTCGGCCTTAAATGCGTGGTCTACATGGGCGCGCATGACGTTGAGCGGCAAAAGCCCAATGTGTTCCGGATGCGTCTCCTGGGGGCCGAGGTTATCCCCGTCACTTCCGGACGCGGCACGCTGAAGGATGCGATGAACGACGCGCTGCGTGACTGGGTGACGAATGTGCGCGACACGTTCTATTGCATCGGCACCGTCGCCGGACCTCACCCCTACCCCGCAATGGTGCGCGATTTCCAGAGCATCATCGGCAAGGAAGCCAAGCAGCAGATCATGGATGCCGAAGGACGCCTTCCCGACACGCTGGTCGCTGCAATCGGCGGCGGATCGAACGCGATGGGCCTCTTCTATCCCTTCCTTGACGACAAGGATGTCGGCATCATCGGGGTCGAGGCAGGCGGCAAGGGCGTGAATGCCAAGATGGAGCATTGCGCGTCATTGACAGGCGGTCGGCCAGGCGTGCTGCATGGCAACCGCACCTATCTGCTTCAGGACGATGATGGCCAGATCCTTGAAGGCTATTCAATCTCGGCCGGGCTGGATTATCCCGGCGTTGGACCCGAACATAGCTGGCTACACGATATCGGCCGCGCACAATATGTCGCAATTACCGACAAGGAGGCGCTTGAGGCGTTTCAGCTCAGTTGCGCGCAGGAGGGGATCATTCCCGCGCTGGAGCCCAGCCACGCGCTGGCGCAAGTGATGAAGATCGCGCCGGATCTGCCCAAGGATCACCTCATCATCATGAATATGTGCGGCCGGGGCGACAAGGATATCTTTACCGTGGCAAAACATCTTGGTTTCGATATGGACTAGCTGTTCAGTCTCGGCATCTGGTGGATCGGATTCAGAATGAATCGATCTGTCTCTGAAGTCCATATCTTGCAGATTCCACCGTTTGAACTTGGCGATGTCGATATGAAAGAAGCCCCTTCTCGAAGCATTGCCTTGCAATGCCCTGCCGGGGAATCGATAGGATATCACTTGAACGGCTGCCGCTCTGGCTGTCACCCCTGCCATCCGGCAAGCGCGACATGCCATGTCGCTGAAGGCACCGAGGGAGCGCCGACCGTGTCAGATGCGGAACAGATGGCTGAAGAGCCTTCTGTATCTCCAATTTGCTATTCTGACCCCGTCACCGACCTTGGCCAAGGCCGGTGACGGGACGGTGTTTGGCGTCTGAGCCTTGTGGCATTGACCACGTTTCCTGGCAAGCCAGCACCGTCTCTCTTCATCGTCTCGAACAGTTGAATGCGGCCGGCCAGGACCGCGGAGCAGAAGAAAGAGGGCACGAGCAGAATATCACAGGCAAAGATCATCGGTATGGATGTCAGCCGCGATTGGCTGATATTCCCTGTCTGCCAAGAGGCAAGCGCGCGCGGCTGCCGAACAATGTTGAAGGTCACGGACAAATCTCTCAACCCGCTCTTGAACTGGACGCACTCGTTTGCTTCGAGGCCACTGGCGGGCAGGAATGGCGGTTGCGCTCCGCTCTCGACATTGCCAAGATCGCGACCCGGCAATTGCCACCCGCCCAGATCAGCGCCCAGATCAAATCTTTCGCGGCGAGCAGGGGCACACGGTCCAAGACGGATCGGATCGACGCGGAGCTCATCGCGCGGTCCATGATGTTTCGACCGGATGCGGGACGCGTAGCGCCACATGAAAGTCTGCGCCTTCTCGCGGCCTTGACGTCAAGGCGTGGGCAACGGGTCGAGACACGCAAACGGCT
>JAUNVT010000199.1 GCA_030540655.1 Rhodobacterales bacterium | reverse complement strand
GCGGACCGCTCGCTTGCGGAAAAGCCGCAACCGAGGCCCTGGTCGATATCCTGTCTGCCGGGCCGGTGCGCTGCACCCGCGTCAACACTGACCGCTACGGCCGCACTGTGGCTCGCTGCCGGGCAGGACACGTCGACGTGAACCGCGAAATGGTCAGGCGCGGCATGGCCTGGGCCTATCGCCAGTATGGGGACGACTATGTGCGCGATGAGAAAGCCGCGAAGAAAGCCCGGCTCGGCATCTGGAAATATCGCTCGGAGCCCGCCTGGGAGTATCGGGCTGGCCGGCGGAAATGACCAGAAATGATCTTAGAAGCGGGGTAAAAAAGGCTTCAATATACAGAAGCCGAAATGGCTTTCATTGTGAGATTACGTGGACACTCTGGCTCATTCATCACCAGGCGTTTGGTACTCCAGGTTAAGTGCCGGGATGTAGCGAATACACTTCATCGGCTTGTTGGCGGTCCCCCCCTCCTTCAGTCAGGGTCGCATACAGGCTCGGAATTGAAGGCCGAATCTAAACTTTGACATGGTAGCATTGTGGGACATATTCTTTAATAGAATTAGAAACGATCTGAGGAAAAGCGCCACAATGTCCGAGATGATGTCGCATAACGCCGAGAAAGTCGATACCACAGAAAAGCCCGCCCGCCGGGCGTTCCTGAAATCCACTGGCCTCACAGCCGTGGGGGCGTTTGTGGGAATGAATATTCCCTTCAAGGACAATCTGATGGCCATGGCGCAGGGTATGGACGTCCCCGATATCATGGCGGGTAAGGATGGTCTGATCCTGTTGAATGACAGGCCAGTCAACGCGGAAACTCCTGCGCATTTGCTGGACGACGACGTCACGCCTTACGAGCATTTTTTTGTGCGCAACAACGGTCTCGTTCCCGATACTGCGCTCGATATGAATGCCGAAGGATGGACACTGACGATTGACGGCGAGGTGGAAACTCCGCTGGAGCTGACCCTTGAAGACCTCAAGGAGAAATTTGAGGTAATTACTCGGCGTTTGGTTGTTGAATGCGGCGGAAATGGCCGGGCATTCTATACACCCGGCGCGTCCGGCAACCAGTGGACCACTGGCGCCGTAGGCTGCGCGGACTGGACCGGCGTTCGTCTTGGTGATGTTCTCAAAGCTGCCGGGGTCAAGGACAGCGCTGTCTATACGGGACATTATGGCAACGACCTGCACCTGTCCGGTGACGAGGAGAAGCAAGCGATTTCACGCGGTGTCCCGATCGAAAAGGCGATGGCCGAGGGCGGCATGATCGCATGGGAAATGAACGGCAAGCCGATTCCGGCGGTCCATGGATTTCCTCTTCGTTTGCTGAACCCCGGCTATCCGGGATCAACTTCCCAGAAATATCTGACCCGGATCTGGGTACGCGATCAGGTGCATGATGGGGCGAAAATGGGCGGCTATTCCTACCGCCTTCCAGCCTACCCTGTCGCCCCGGGAACCGAAGTGCCCGAAGAGGATATGGAGATCATGACCGAAATGCCGGTGAAATCTTTGATAACCTTTCCGCAGACGGGTACACAGACACCGGCGGGCGAGGCATCCGAGGTTCGCGGGCATGCATGGGCGGGCAGCGGCGATATCGCTTCTGTGGACCTGTCCATAGACTTTGGACAGACATGGATCCCCGCAAAGCTGGACCCCCCAAAAAACAAGTTCGCATGGCAGCGGTTCCGCGCGGACGTGACCTTGCCGGAAGCAGGATATTACGAAGTCTGGGCGCGTGCGACAGATATGAATGGTGTGGCGCAACCCCCTGTGTCGCCCGGCTGGAATCCTCGCGGCTATGGCAACAACATACAGCACCGCATCGCGTTGATTGCCACCTGATCCCTGCGCCAGGACCCTTCCAAGTGATGAGGTTCTGGTTCCTCAGCCAAAAGAACCCTTTATGAACAAGACATTCCAATTCCTAGGAGCCGTGCTCTGCGCTTCATTGATTCATGGCGGATCGAGCGCTTGGGCACAACAGGCCTATGATCCGATGGGCGCCGCAGCAAACCCGGCGGCGCCCGATGTGACTTCTGCACCATCAGACGCGAAACCCAATCCGGAGCTTGGCAATCTTCCTGATGGCAAAGGTGCCGAAGAGACCTATTACCAATGCATTACCTGCCATTCCACCGCGATCATTCGGCAACAACATCTGAGTGACGCCCGGTGGGATTATCTATGGACCTGGATGGTGGAGGAGCAGGGCATGTATGAGCCGGATGATGAAACCAAGAATACGATCCTGACGTATCTCAAGACACATTTCTCTTCGGATCGATAATGGTCAAGCTCGTCGTGTAGATTTTTACTCGGAAGTGAGGCGGATAGACGGATATTTCCACTGAGATCCGAGCCATGTGCCCTTTCCCCTGAGCGCGACGCGCAGCGGGGACATTGAAGTGATACACATGGGACTTTTGAACATCATCCGACGCATGGCTTTGTGAGAGAAGTTGCCCCTGCGCGAGATTGCGCGGCGGACGCGAATGTCGCGCCGACGGCCTCGACGCCCCATGTCGGGCCACTCTGCACCATGGTCTGGGACGCGAAAGGCTCGATCAGCCGCAGCGGCATTGGGCAGGCCATGCCTATGACCGAAGGGTCGCGACGTGCGTCGCGGATATCGTTTTTGCCCATTTCAAAAAACTCGACCAAAGGCTCCGGCGGGATCTGTCCGAACATCGCCGTCCCTCGGATCAATGAATCTGTGCTGCCGGCGGGTTCGCCGAGCATGGGACCCATCTCAATCCGCCGAGTGAAATTGCCGTCGCGCAGGAGGACAAATTTTTCCATGATCTTACGCCCCAAAAAGAAGACGGTACCAAATATCAAAGGCCAGGCAATCGGGCGTCGGGCGGATCAGCGCAGATCAGCGGAAGAGCGCGCAGCTGCAATTTGGGCTGCACGATGATGGCGCTCGCAAGGTAGGCAACGTCGGGGAGCAAAGGCCGGTCTGCTTTCCGGGCAGGACTTCTGTGTTTGGTCGGCCAATGATCAACCTAGCCTCGAGCCTGCCGCTTGCGACGCTTGGCGCGAACGTCCCATGTCCGTGCTGCGGCTCTCCGGATCGGAGCCTTGAGCTTGGCGAACGCCATTTCGATGGGGTTCGGATCGGGGCTGCAGGGCGGAAGGAACAGGAACCAAGCGCCGACGGCTCTCATGGCCTCCGCGGCCTTTGGGCTGTCGAGTGATGACAGGTCATCGAGAATGATCACGTCGCCTGTTCGCAGGGGCGGGGTCAGTTGTGTTTCGATATAACGCTCGAACAGGTCGCGGTTCATCGGCCCGTCGATCACCCAGGGCGCATCCAGCCGGCCTTGGCGCAGGGCGGCGATGAAGGTCTGCATGTTCCAGTGGCCGAAGGGCGCATGGTCGCTCAGACGCGCCCCCTCCGGGGGGACCATCCGGTGATCCTGGCCATGTTCGTCTTCAGCGAGGCCTCATCGATAAAGCGATGCGTGGCAACAGGTTGCGCATGAACGGTTGGCGCCGCGTGATCCGGACATGACGTGCCTGCCGGATCTCAGGCCGCTTCTGTTCCACGGCTTGCAGGTCTTTCTTGTGTGTCAGCCCGGGGCCGCGCAGGAACCGCCAGACCGGGACGCGGTGGATGGCGATCCCGTGGTCATCGGCCAATTCGCCCACCAGATCGTTCAGCGTCAGATCGGGCTTCTCTTTCATCCGCGCCGTGATCCGGTTATGAACGGCAACCAACTTGCCATGACCACCGCCATTGCCTCGGGGGCGCGGTTCCAACCTGCCTGCCGCGCGCTTCAGCATCACCATATCGTTGACGACTTTACCGGAACCGCGCGGCCGCCGCGTGGGGCGAATGCCCTTCTTCCACAAAAGCTGCGACGCGCTCACGAAGCGCCAGAGGGTGTGGCTTGCCCATCTCAACCCTCCATATCTGCTCTACAGACAGGGAATCACAGATCAAACCTCATGGGAACTCTGAACCGGAAAGCGCGCAACGCGCTTGTCTTATGCTGATCGCGGCTCTTGTGCGAAGAGAGAGCCCCCTGCACGCCACGCCATGCCTACCATCCCGCCCTTGAGCGCAGCCTTGCCGGGGTCTTGGCGGGGTCTTGCCGTTGGTGAGGGTCAACCCGCTACAAGCGCGACGCCTTGCGCAGGCGCGTGGTACAAGGGTCAGGACCGATGCGGTCGATGCGCAGGTTCCGGCCATGATGGGGGCGGCACCTGATCTGGAGCCGGACGCGGGGGCTGACAAGAACCAGCCTTTGCTCAAGGAGTTGCAGGTTGCACGCACGGCCCTGATCAAGGACCGCACGCGCCTGCTTAACCGCTTGAAGACCCGAACCCTTCCGTTGACCAGGCGTCGGACCGGAGCGCGGATGGAACAGATCAAACGCCAGCTTGCCGGGTTGGAACGCGAATTGCTCGCTCTGCTGCGCACCTTTCCAGCACGTGCCCGTGGCTGTGTCCGAACGCTTGGTGTAACAGGCCGCGCGCGGAGCCCTCGGCGTAGCGTAGCGCGCGGCCGGTGGTGACGCTGGTGGTCCGCGTCGATCTTCGG
>JAUNVT010000198.1 GCA_030540655.1 Rhodobacterales bacterium | reverse complement strand
CAGGTGCGGGCCAGGACTTCCCTTCGGTAATGCGCGACCCTCGCGCGACCCCAAAGTCGCGTGGCACCGGAAAGCGGCGCGGCCATTTCAGGCGAGGAACTTCGTCTACTTGATCAGAATGTTCTACCATGACAATATCTCTCGATGTTTGCGCGATCCCTGGCGTACGACCTTTACCCGTCGTCAGTCTTTTTCGAAGAAGACGTGGCGCGGCCCGGTGCATCAAAGTCCACAGCAATCGGATCGCTGGCAGGGAAACTCTCATCCAGAGCCTCATCCAGAAGAGCCTCAAGCCGTGCCCGGCGGGCGACGCCGGGATCGGGATCGGGATCGGGAGAATTTTCAATTCTTGCTGCATCGCAAGCCAAGACCTTACCGCCCTTGTCAGCGGTTATGCGGACCCGGCGCCGTGACGAGTAGAATGTAAGGCGAACTCTGCCGGCGTCATCACCGTCACCACGCTCCGCCCGGCCGGTGATCGTGCCTTCGCGCATGCCTCGCTTCAGATCATCCGGACTGATCTCAAACGCGCGGGCCAAGATATCCGCCTCGACTTGGAGCATATCTTCTGTAACTTCGATCTGTGCCATTGATGCCTCCACCTTCGGCGTTTCGTTCGGTCTGGAAGGGAGCTCTGCTTACACATACGCGAGCTATCTTCGTTCGCTCACGTTGCGATACGAAGGCCTTCCGCGAGGCTATCAGCCAGTGTCTCAATCGGAGGTGCAAATCACTGGTTGTGCCGCCAGTGCACAGACGCATCCAGCGATGTAAAATCGCCGTCCCTGATAGCAAATATCCAAGGCAACGATAGACGCATCGACCAGAAAACTCAACCCGTAGTTCCGCTTGGTGCTTGAATACACATATGCTCTGCGTCCTATTCAGAGCAACGAGTTTGGAAATTCATGTCTGGGAGGATGTCGTCGCAATTGTACTTTGCGAGCCGCCAGGTTTGTAATCACTATCTGAAAACAATAGCCTCAAGCGATACAGCAGCCAATAAAGAGAGGGAAGGCGACATGATAGATACTGTCGGAAGAACGATACGAAGCCGGAGCGCCATTGCCACGTTGATTGTAATTTCCACAGGTGTCAGCGGTCTGGCGATGGCGCAAGAGTCTGGACCGGTTTCTCTCGATTTGACGCCGAAATTACAGGACCTGCTTCTCCAGGAAATGCAGTCGATCGAACAGGCAAGCAAGAATATTCTTTCGGCCCTCATCGCGGGTGATGACGCGCGTGTGGCCGAGTTGGCACAACAAATCCACGATAGCTTCATTATGGAGCAATCCATGACGCCCGATGACGAACAAGATTTGATTGCGGCGGTGCCAGAGGACTTCTTGACCCAGGATCGCGCGCTTCACGAGCTTTCCCATAGCCTGGCCGAGGCCGCCCGCGATGGTGATCGCGCACGACAACACGCGAAGTTCGGCGCGATGATCGAAGCTTGCACCGCCTGCCACACAGCCTATGCGACAGATCGGTTTCCCCATCTCGCGAAATAAGAGAGCCGCTGGATTTTCGATGCAGATGCCGCGCGCTCAATGTCGAATGAATATCGAAGACAATGTAGGATGTGAGCAGTTTCTGCGATGCTCTCGCGTCACCGAGCCTTGAGGCCTTTCGTCAATTGGTCATGATGAAAGGCTTGTTCGGTCTCGTCCGATCGCAGGTCGCGGCCCAAGGTTCGGGCGCACTCGAAGAAACCCTTTCCAGGCAGGTTGTCCGATCCTCGGCCGACAGCACGCGCCGCGACGAACGGACGGTCGGCTTCAAAGTCCTCACGCATCGTGGTCTCCAGTGCGTTGGTGATCCTGCGGATCGATCCTGGCGCATACATTCCCAGACCGCGCGCCAGGCGCCCGTAAGTAACGGGCAGATCCTCGGCGGGTAAGTCTTCAAGGTAGGCGCGTACCCGATCCGGGAGAGAGGGTGCATGTTCGGCGGCCGATGGCACACGTGGCGGCGGAACTTCTTGTGCTGTTCCGTCGGGCATAACGTCGGCAGCCCAGGCGCGCTGCCCGCTGCGCACGGTCACGCGCATTCCCTTGGGCGGTGGGCCATCACTGGTCTCGATGACGATCTCACCGCGTGATAACCCAGCTTGCAAATCCCGCGGTTTCAGACCGAGGCGCGGTGCGAGATATTCCGGGTCGATCGACAATTCCCCGTCTTCCCAGGCAATGGAATTGGCCGGAACAGGCCGCGTGAAGATCGGGCTCTGCCCCGTTTCCCCGCGGAAATACGGGTTTTGGCCGCTGGCGTGGTCAGTTACGTCCACAATCTCGCGGATCGCGGGCAGGGCGGCGCGCAGCATCGTCTCGACGCCGCGCCGCAGAGTCACGGCCGAGGCGGCGCACCCCTGACAACCGCCGGACATGCGTAAACGGACGATGCCGTCCTCTACGCTTTCGACGCTGATATGGCCTCCATGACCGGCGATCGAAGGGTTTGCCTTCGTGTCGAGCATTTCCCTGACCGCGACCAGAAGCGCCTCGTCGGCCTCCATGGCAGGTGATGGCGCTGCGGCCTCTCCAAGCGGCTGGTCGGTGCTGTCCAGTACCTGACGGATCGCGGCGGCGACAGGTGCCTTGAGCGTCTGCCAGTCGTGATCGGATGTTCGCGTCACAAGAATCGTCTCGCCTGTGACCTGAACTCCTTTCACGCCGTTGATCGCAAACAGCGCCCGCGCGAGGGGGGCGGCATTACCCGACCTGTCGAAGCTGACCGATTGTCCTGCCTGAACCGGTGCGTCCAGAACGAAGCGCATCAAAACCGGATCATGCGATGAGGCCTGTGCCCTGATACGGCGCCGCGCAACGGTGTCAGACATTTTCGGCCTCGGGACTTTCAATCCCGCGCAGCGCGGACCAAGTGTAGATGCCGGAATTGTGTCCGTCGCTGAAAGCCACGCCAAGCGCGTAATTGCCGACGCTCCAGATCCGGTTCGGGGTCACGTCCAAGGCGATCGTGGCCGGGTTCAGAAGCGGCTTGCCGCTGACCTCGTCGCGGCAGGCCGCGCAGCGACAGGCGAGGCGCAGGTCGCGCGGGTCGATCTGCTGGGTGCAGTCGGCCCACCGGATCGTCAAGCCTGTGGCATCGCAATCGAGCGACAGAGGCCGGTCCGTCGCTGCATCAGGGGCAGGCGCGGGACGGCCTTCTCCAGTTGTCACGTTCCAGTTGAATGGCACCCGTAGCCCGACTGCCGCTCCTTTACCCACGGCCAATGTCTCGGCAATCGCGGCATAGGCCTTTGCCGCCGGGCTGTCTGGAGCCGCAACCACCAGCGGTACGCCGCTGTCGCCACCATCTACGATTGCCGGGTCGAGCGGTATGATGCCCAGCAGCGGAACACCGAGACTGTCCGCTATCCGTTCGCCGCCACCCCGATGAAATATATGTGTGACCTCGCCACAGGACGGGCAGGTGAAGCCGCTCATGTTCTCGACGATCCCGAGGATCGGTACGTTCACCTGTTCCAACATGCGCAAGCCGCGCCGTGCGATCTTCAGGCTGACATCCTGCGGCGTCGAGACGACCACGGCACCGGTCAGCGGAAACGCCTGTGCCAACGTCAGTTGCGTATCGCCCGTGCCCGGAGGCAGGTCGAGCAGCAAGATGTCCAATTCTCCCCACTCTACCTGCGCGACGAACATCCGCAGGTATTTGGTCACCATCGGCCCGCGCAGGATCGCCGGTCTGTCATCACCGGTGAGCATCCCCATCGAGATTACCTTGACGCCATGCGCCTCTGCCGGGATCACCTTTTTATCGGGCGTCATCGCGGGGGGAGTGCCGCCGGGAATGCCCAGCATGCCAGGGATCGACGGCCCGTAAAGATCTGCATCCACCAGCCCCACGCGAAATCCCTGCCGCGCCAGTATCACCGCGAGGTTGGCGGCCACAGTGGATTTGCCAACGCCTCCCTTGCCGCTGGCGATGGCGATCATGCGTTCCGGATGTGCCCGTGGCCCGGCCGACGGACTATTCGAGAAAGATTTTTGAGGATTCAATGGCTGCAACTCCTGTCATTCCAACGTGCTTCTCCAAACGCCGTGCCCGGCGCACTTTTCAGGGATTTCAGTGAAGGGCCGGTACCCCGTCCCTGGTCTTTTCAAACATCGCGTTTCTCAAGCTGAGTGCGATCCGCTCTGCGCGGAGCATCAGATAGTTGATTGCTTCCTGGCTCGGGGCGGTGTCTTCCAACGTGGCGCGAAACAACCCCAGCCAACGGTCAAAATCACTCCGCTCGACGCCGTGAAGCCTTTGATGAACGGCCACGGGCTTGCCCGAGTAGACGCCCGTATTCAGCGCGACGGAGGCCCAGAAGCGTTTCATCCGTTCGAGATGCGGACCCCAATCCTCTCCGATCTCCACTTGGAAAACCGGGCCGAGCCGGACGTCGACGCGAACGCGGGCATAGAACGCGTCGACCATGTCCGACAGGTATGCCTCATTGATGCCGATGATCCCGGCAGCCTCCTGGATCTGAGCGCGCTTTCGCGCGGAATACCCGTGCGTGATCGAAAAATCGTCGTTCATCTTGCCCTCCATCTCTTGTGAGATCATCGGACCTCCGGAG
>JAUNVT010000197.1 GCA_030540655.1 Rhodobacterales bacterium | reverse complement strand
GCGCGCCTGCATCGCGGAAAGTCCATCACCGGGGACTTGTGGGGAACTGCAAGGCAAATCGGCCGGTTACGTTTGAGGCGGCGGGGAGAGCCGCTTGGAACAGCTCAGGTCGTAAAGGTCCTCGTCCGCCTACAATCGTTCTGCTGCCTTGGATCGCGCCACTGTCACACATGGAGCGGAGCCCGGCCGGTCATGGCAGCAGCTTCACCTGACGTCATTGTATGAACGGAACAAGGGATGGCCTTGAGCAGATGCCCGGGGAACTCCCAAGCGGTCTTGTAATCTGCCTTGCCTACGAATTGGATGACCGCAATTTTGCTGGTCCGGACAATGTCTGGTAAGAGAGAGCTTCCCTCCACAATCTGATCTCTGGCTATGTCGATATGAAACGAACCTCCTCTCGGGATATTGCTTTGCATTGCCTGCCTGACAGCGAGCGTGGTTGTGGCGCTGCCATGACGCACTTTTCCCGGAATGCGGCTTTCCAAGAAAGGAGCGGACCATCAAACCGCGAGATCAGACAGCGAAGCTGAGATTTGTGCCGCGGTGTCATATCGCGATGAACGGCTCGCATGATCACTGGGGTGCGGCGCGGCGTACCATTCCGAACAGATCGCGCGGGTCATCGGGATCGGCGAGCATGTCGAGATCTTGAAAGAATTCAGTGTATTGGATCTTGTCGCGCACGTAACGTAGTGCACTGAAGTCCTCAGTGGCAAAGCCGACGGAATCGAACAAGGTGATCTGCGTTGCGCTTGTGCGGCCCGTGGCGGCGCCGGTCATTACCTGCCAAAGTTCGGTCACGGGGTGGTCCTCGGGCATTTGCTGGATTTCTCCCTCTATCCGTGTTTGCGGCGGAAATTCGACAAAGATATCGGCACGTTTCAGAATGGCGGGGGCCAGTTCGGTCTTGCCCGGGCAATCGCCACCGATCGCGTTGATATGCACGCCGGCGCCGATCATGTTATCGGTGAGGATGGTTGCATATTGCTTGTCGGCGGTACAGGTCGTGATGATCTGTGCGCCCTCGATCGCGGCCTCGGCACTGGTACATTCCACCACGTCCAACCCCAGTCCGGCAAGGTTTTTTGCCGTCTTTTGCGTTGCGGCCCGGTCGATATCGAAAAGGCGCACCGTGGTAATGCCGACAATCGCCCTCATTGCCAGGCTTTGAAATTCAGATTGTGCGCCATTTCCGATCATCGCCATCGTGTGCGCGCTTTTGGGCGCCAGATATCTGGCCACCAGCGCCGAAGTTGCGGCTGTCCGCAGGGCGGTCAGGATCGTCATCTCGCTCAGCAGAACAGGATAGCCGCTCGCGACATCGGCCAGAAGGCCAAAAGCGGTGACCGTCTGAAGCCCCTCGCGCGTGTTCATTGGGTGGCCGTTGACATATTTGAACCCGTAAACTTCGCCATCCGAGGTCGGCATGAGCTCGATCACGCCCTCGGCCGAATGGCTGGCAACGCGGGGCGTCTTGTCAAACAGCTCCCAGCGTTTGAAATCCTCTTCGATATAGTCGGCAAGGCCGGTCAGCATCTGCTCGATCCCGATACTGTGGATCAGTTTCATCATGTTATCGACACTGACGAACGGAACGTATGCCTTGTCCGAGGGAGAAAGTTTACTCATGTCACGGCTCATTTATCGAATGCAATTTCAGGTCGGGCGGTTATGAATAGGCTCTTGTGGGCCGGTCGAATACCCGTCGGCCCAGTGCCGATGCGGCCAGATCCACCATCACCTGCGCGGTGCGGCCGCGATCATCCAGAAACGGGTTCAGCTCGACCAGATCGAGCGACGTCATCAATCCCGAATCGCAAATGATCTCCATCGCCAGATGGGCCTCGCGCATGGTGGCACCGCCGGGAACGGTGGTGCCGACGGCGGGTGCGAATGACGGGTCAAGGAAATCGACATCCAGCGACACGTGCAGCATGCCGCTCGCCTTTGCCACGTCCTCAAGGAAAGCCGTCAGAGGCCGGGCGATCCCTGTTTCATCAATGCTGCGCATGTCGTGATAGCGGACTTCGGTGGCTTGCATGGCCTCGCGTTCCTCCGGATCGACAGAACGCAACCCCAGAAGGCAGATATTCCGGTGCGGCACGGGATGTGCGACGTGGGGAAAGCCGTGAAAGCCGGGGCGCCCGGTGACATAGCCCAAAGGCGCGCCGTGCAAATTGCCCGACTCGGTGCTTTGCGGTGTGTGGTAATCGGTATGCGCATCCAGCCAGAGCACGAAAAGCGGGCTGCCTGCCGCGGCGGCGTGATTGGCCGCCCCCAGCACCGAGCCAAGCGCCAGCCCATGATCTCCGCCGAGGAAAATCGGCAGGCCCCGGGGCAGCGCTTCGGCTGCCGCGCGGGCAAGGGCAGCGGTCCACCCGATCATTTCGGCCGGTTGATAGAGATGGGCGGGCAGGGCGGAGGGCGCTTCGGCCGGGTCTGGCGCCACATTGCCGATGTCGATGACGTCATGACCCAGATCCGCCAGCGCAGGGCCGATGCCCGCCACACGATAGGCGTCAGGCCCCATCAGGCAGCCCTGTCGCCGCTTGCCGCTGTCGATGGGCGCTCCGATCAAAATACAGGTCTTGCCGGTCATGGCGATCTCCCATTGCTACTGGGGTGCACTCTGTTGCGCAAAGGGGGTGGATGGAACTAGCCAATTCGAGCATATTGGAAGAAGATTGAACGAAGTGCAAGGATTTACGGCCAGAATGGACGAAACGGATCAGGCGCTCATCTCGGCTTTGCGACACGATGCGCGTGCGTCACTCTCAGATTTGGCCTCGCAGTTGGGCGTGTCGCGCACCACCGTGCGATCACGCATGGACCGGCTGAGGCGCAGCGGTGAAATTTTAGGCTTCTCCGTCGTATTGAAGGGAGATGCCGCGCGCGATCCGGTCCGCGGCCTGATGATGCTGGGGATCGAGGGGCGCGGCACCGACCGTATCCTGCGCCAACTTGCCGGCCTTGGCGCTGTGCGGGCGAGCCACACTACTAACGGCCGATGGGACATCATCCTTGAAATCGGCGCACCAACATTGGGGGAGCTGGACCGCGTTCTGAGCCAGATCAGGCGCATGGACGGGATCGTCAGCAGCGAAACCAGCCTGCTGCTGAGCACGCGAAAATCCGAGGGTTAGGCTGCGCGCCGCGCGGCCATGACCCATATCGCCGCCAGACCAAGCGATGCCAGCATGTTCCAGCCGGCCATTGAAAGACCCAGCATCTGCCACGCGACCGTATCGCACATCACCATGTCGAGCGGTCCGTCCATGCGCAGCAGATCGCCGCCCGCACCGCCCGAGCAGGAGGAGGGGCCCTGCCACCAGCCACGCTCGACTCCGGTGTGATAAGCGCCCAGCCCCGCGGAAACCAGCGCCGCCAATGCCCCCAGCGCCGGCATGAGGGAACCCTTCGACCACTGTCCGAATGCCAGCGCAAACAGGGCGACCAGCACGGCGGCCACATGAGGCCAGCGCTGCCACAGGCACATCTTGCAGGGCGCCAGCCCGCCAAGATATTGAAAACCGAAAGCGCCCGCCAGCAATGCCAACGATCCCAATCCCGCCACCGCGATCCAGCCATTACGCGACACGCTCAAAGCACCCTGACCAAAAGAAAGCCCCCGAAAAGGCAGATGAAGAAAAGCACGAACATGAGGCCCAGCCGCCGCTCGATGAACCCGCGCACCGGAGCGCCGTATTTCCACAGCAAACCTGCCACGATGAAAAACCGCAAGCCGCGCGCCAGGATGGAAGTCAGGAGGAATGTGCTGAGCGCCATGCCGGTCCAGCCGGACATGATCGTGATCACCTTGTAAGGGAAGGGAGTGATGCCGGCCGCCAGCACAGCCCAGAATCCCATATCATTGAACCGCGTGCTGAATTCGGCCATCGCACCGGATTTACCGAGCGTTTCCAGTATGGGACGTCCCAACTGTTCGAACGCCATCGCACCGATAGCGTAACCGGCCAGCCCGCCCACCACAGATGCCAGCATTGCAATCCCTGCAATTGCCCAGGCGCGATGCGGGCGGGCAAGGATCATCGGTATCATCAGAACGTCTGGCGGAATGGGAAATATCGAGCTTTCAATAAATGCAACCACGGCGAGCACCCACATCGCCCGCGGGTGTTCGGCCATGGCGATGGTGCTTTGGTACAGGCGTCGTATCATCGGCGTGGCGCGCTCCGCAAGTCGTCGGCTGACCTTGGCTCAGACCACGCGCGGCAAGGCCGGTCAAGCCCGGCAGACATGGAAACCGAAGGCCGCGTGATGAAAACCTGCAAATTGGTACAATGGGGGGCTGGACGGGGTCACGTGCATTCGCTAAATCTGCGCCAAGTGCGCCCAAGTGGCGGAATGGTAGACGCAGGGGATTCAAAATCCCCCGCCGCGAGGCGTGCCGGTTCGAGTCCGGCCTTGGGTACCACCTTGCTGTTGCAGGGTTTCCGCAAAGATGCTCTTGAAGAATGGGAAGAACTTGCTCAGCCTCCCGCGCCCGGAATTCCCACCGCGGTCGAGGTGAGCTTGGCTCCATCGTCACTGACGATCATCAGGGGCTTGCCGCTGGCCGCAAACAGGTCCGC
>JAUNVT010000196.1 GCA_030540655.1 Rhodobacterales bacterium | reverse complement strand
TGCCGCCTGATCAAGCGTCACCAACTTCTGCGCATATCTCTGCTCTGGTTGCCGCGCGTCACAACCCATCCATGAGGGCCTTTGCGGATCGTTTGCGAAATGCCGGGGAACCGCACAAGCTCATCATGGCTGTGGTCGCCGGAAACCGGGCACCCTTGCTGACGCTCTGTGTGAAAGCCGCCAGAAATGGATGGCCTTCGACCGCGTGAAGGATACAAGTGCTAAATCGTCCGTTCTTCATCCAAATCTCGATCATTCTGCCGAGAAAATTCCACTTCTGAAAACCACTGCTTTGCGAAATGATCACTACACATCAGAGCAGATCGCGCGGTATCACCTCGTGCCAGTTCCTTTGGCGCAGCTCGTCATCATTCTCAAGCACGCGCAGCCAGCCTTTAATGTGGAACTCCGTCTCGGTGGACCACATTTCCAGCCGTGTTTCGGTGCGGATGCGCCAGCCATCGCGACCGGTGTCATAGCTCTGATCGATGATCGAGCGGGCCGATAGCGGATCATTGTCGCGGATGCGCAGTTCGCGGCGGAGAGAATGGGCGATCTCGATGCCGATATCGTCGAACCGCAGCACACCCTCGCCGAATACGCCCCCGACGCCGTCGGTGATATAGACAGTCTCGCCAGTGACATGGTCCTGCGTTGTGGTCCGCGCAACCGATCCGGGATCAAGCTGAGTCAGGGGGGTGAGAGGCCCATGTTCGGCATCGGGAAACGTCATCGAATGTATATCGCCGCCTGCGCGGCGCGGCAGCGACAGGCACGCATCTGCGAGGTCCAGTGTCAGCGTCGCGGCATATGGCGCTGGCCAGATGATCGGCCAGTAGGCAGTGCCGAGGGACACCCGGATGCGATGCCCCGCTTCAAAACGGTGGCCGCAGGTGTTCAGCATGATCCGCACCATGAAAGGTTTACCCGGCTCCAACTCTGTTGGATGCTCATGACTTTCGCGGTGAGTGAGATTCAGCACCTGATAGCTGACGCGCAGCACTTCGCCGGAAGGCAGAACATCGCAAAGGCGCACCACGATTTGCGCCACGGGACTATCGGAAGTCAGTGTCACGTCAAGGTGGGGCCGCCCGAGGATCTCCAGATCTTCAGCAAGGATTTCGGTGTCGAAATTCAGCGATCCCCCATCGTCGAGGCGCTGATCTGTCGGCATCTCGCCCGGAACACCGGCAGACATCCATTCGCCCGATGCCTTGCCGTGGCTCTGCGGCGAACGAATTGTCTGGTGACCCCCGCCCGGCGCATCGCCCAGACCCGTGGCGGTCAGCCAGAGCCGCGTCGTGGTAATCTTGTCCGAAGGCCATTTGGCTTCGGCGACCCAGCGCCCGGGCTGCACGGGCCTGCTGCCGTCCGGCGGCAGCGCGTCATTGATATAGGCACGCAAGGCAGGCTCTTCCATCACATCGGTGTCGATTTCTTTCAGCCACTGGTCCCACCAACGCACCGCCTCTTGCAGCCAGCCGATGGCCGGGCCGGGCAGGCCATCATGCGGATAGACATGGCCCCAGGGGCCGATCACGCCGCGGCAAGGCACCGAAAGATTTTCCAGCAGGCGGGGCACCGAGTTGGTGTAGCTGTCGGCCCAGCCGCCAAAAGCCAGAACCGGGCAGGCAATGGCGGAATAGTCCTCCTGCACCGAGCCGTGCTTCCAATAGGCGTCATAGCGTTGATGTTCGGCCCAAAGCGCAGGAAAAAACGGCAGCGCGTCGATCCGGGCGAGCCAGTCGTCGCGCCACCTGTCGCCGACGATTTCGGGGGTAAGGGGGCGCGATTGGTAGGCCAGCATGATCGCGCCCCACCAGAGGTTGTCGTTCAGAAGGCACCCGCCCATGAAATGGATATCGTCGCGGAACCGGTCGTCGGTAAAATAGACCGGGATCACGGCCTTGAGCGCAGGGGGACGCCGGGCCGCGACCTGAAGGCAATTGAACCCGCCCCAGCTTTTCCCCATCATCCCGATATTGCCGCTGCACCACTCCTGCGCTGCGATCCAGGCAATCACTTCGAGCGCGTCGTCCTGCTCCTGCTCAAGGTATTCGTCGGCCATATGCCCGTCCGAATCCGCCGATCCGCGTATATCGACGCGCACCGAAGCATATCCGTTCTGGGCGAAGTAGCCGTGCATCGGCTCGTCACGCGTGCGGGTGCCGTCACGTTTGCGGTAGGGTATATATTCCAGCACCGCCGGAACGGGCGTGTCACGTGCCCCTTCCGGCAGCCAGATGCGCGCCCCGAGGCGGCAGCCATTGGATAGCGTGATCCAGAGATGCTCGATAATTTCGGTGGTCATTGAATAGTGCTTTCTTTGAACTGTGGGTTCGGCGGCTTCCGGCATTTCGCGTGCCGGAAGCCGCAAGTATCAGCCGCGCGGGCTGCGGATCAGGCGAACCACCACCGCTCGGACCAGCGCCCGCCGTCCATTTCCCAGTTGCCGGCGACATCCGGGCCGTGCATCACGTTCTTGGCCATTGCGTAGACGTAATTCGCAAAGGCCCATACGACCACACCGCCCTCGTCGCTGACGATCTGCTGCATTTCGCCATACATGTCGGCCCGCAGGCTGGTGTCCAACTCGCCGCGTGCTTCGACCAACAACTTGTCAAAACGCTCGTTCTGCCAGTTTGTGTCATTATAATCGGCTCCCGCCGCGTAGGCGCTGCTGAACATCCAGTCGCATGTCGGCCGCCCGCCCCAATATGCCGCGATGAAGGGTTTTTTCATCCATACGTCCGACCAGTAGCCGTCATCGGGCCTTCGATCCACGGTAAGATTGATACCGGTCGGCGCCAGACTCTCGCGATAGAGCACGGTGGCGTCCAGCGCACCGGAATAGGCGGCGTCTGCGGCAGCGCACGTCAGATCGACGTTATCCAGCCCCGCCCGCTTGAGGTGATATCTGGCCTTGTCGGGGTCATAGCTGCGCTGCTCCAGATCGGAATTGTAATAGGGCACCGACGGGGCGATAGGATGATCATTGGCAAGCACGCCGTGCCCGCTGAGGATGGTATTGAGCAACTGTTCGCGGTCGATCCCGTATTTGAGAGCGAGGCGCAGTTCATTGTCATCATAGGGATTCATCTGTGTGTTCATCGGGAAGGTATAATGCATGTAGCCCGTCGTCTCCTCTACCTTGATGGAAGGAGAGCGGGCGAGCAGCCCCACGGTCTTGAGGTCGACCCGGTTCATGATATCCACCTCTCCCGTCTGCAAGGCGCTCTGACGGGCCGAGACGTCGGAGACATTGAGCATCTCGATCTCATCGAACCAGGCGCGGTCGGCCTTCCAGTAATCGTCACGGCGTTTCAGCAGCGTCCTGATGCCGGGCCGGTGACTTTCGATCGTGTACCCGCCCGATCCGATGAAATCCTTCCAGTTCGCTTTGCCGTCTTCGCCCACCGGCATGATGAGAAAGTGATAATCCGCCATCAGGTAGGGGAAATCGGCATTGGGTCCGACCAGATCGAAGATCACGGTATGATCGCCGTCCTTGCGATACCCCTCGATCAGATTGGCGGTGGTGCGCATGCCCGAGCCCGACTCGTCGCCCGCATGGTGCTGGAGCGAGGCAATCACATCGTCGGCAGTTACCTTGCGCCCGTCCGAGAAAGTCACCTCCGGGCGCAACTCGAACGTCCATGTCTGCGCCCCGTTCGACCCCTCCCAGCCCTTGGCCGCATCGCCGACAAGCTCCCCATTCGGGGCGATTTCCGTCAATGTCGAATGCGTCGCAAGGCCAACGGACAGCATGTAGATGCCGGTATATGTCCAGGGGTTCAGCGAATCCTGTGACGACCCTTCAGACATTGCCACGCGGGCCGTTCCGCCGCGTTTGGGCGTCTGGGCGAAGGATGGCAAGCCGCTGAGCCCAAGAGCCGCAAGCGCCGCGCCTCCTTGCAAAACGGTTCGGCGGCCAGGGGTGATAAGCCTGTTGGACATGTCTGTTCTCCCTTTTTTCAGTTCTATTGTTTCGCCCAAAATCGGACAGCCCGCCCGAAGTGATTACGGGGTTGCCGCAGTTTGCTTTACCACGTGCAGGGATGGTGGGTGACGACAGGAGCACTGGCAAGACGTTACGCCTCGGCACCCTGCAATTTCAAATAAATATGCCGATACGGCCGCCGCAGACATCACACGTCAAAGATAGCGGCGGCCATTTCGCCCGCACCGCGCAACTGGCAGGCCGGCTGAAAACAGGCTCCGATCTCCATTCATGGCGCCCCCGATCTTGTTCAGGTGTACCCGTCGCGTTTGGCGACTTCATACACTTTCCACTTTGACAGCAGCGTCGCGAAAGAGCCCGCCTGCGAGCCAGATTTATTCAGGTTCTTTAACGCATCTATGGAACATGTCTGAAAAATTTCGTCCGCACGGCGCGGACGCTATCAAGTCAGAGAAATTGGAAATTTTCATTTTATCCCTAATAGACTGCGGCTGCGAGGGCCGTGGCGAAAGGAAGACCTTCGGGCACCTCTTGTATCGCGTGGCGACTGCACCAGTCCTTTAGGCCAACCGAACAGGACCTCGATTTGGTTGCGCTTCTTGTATTGCCGCTTATCGCAATGGGGGGGCTTTTTCCGTGACTTTCTCCGCTGCTATACAGGGTTTCAAGTCCTTGTCCGGGAACAATGAGTGTTGCGCTTGCGGGGCTGCCCGGCGAACTGGATGCCATTATCGGTGAGAACCTGTGAATGCGACAAGGGAGGGGCTTGAGCAGATGCACGGGGAACCCCCGGATGCTCCTATATTTGTCAAGCGGTGCCGCTTGCTGCAGGCTGCACACAAGGATG
>JAUNVT010000195.1 GCA_030540655.1 Rhodobacterales bacterium | reverse complement strand
TGATCGCCCGTTGCCTCATGAGCCGCATCTGGCACCCGGACTGCCGCCAGCTCGCTCGACCCCGCGCTCACCTGACGCGACCGCGACGGAAATCATGGCTTCGTGGACATTAAGCCAGAGGAATGTGGTATCCCGCAATGGGACCTCTCCCGCCATTCCTGAGGCGCGGCATCAGCCTGCCTGACGCAATCCTCGAACGGAAAATGCCGCTGCCGCGGGAGAGGCCGCCGAACCAGTTGGCTCACACGGAGATCATCGGGTGGGCATACTGCAATGGGCATCGACCACGCGCTGTACCATGGGCGCGTAATGTAGAAAATCGGGCGTTTGCATGTCGGCATGTTTGCCTGCGTCGTCAAGGTATCTCACTTGGATAATCTCTTCCAAGTTTGGGTTGCGTTCAAATTCCGTTACTTCATCGGCGCCCATCGGGCCGCCCTGAAGGTTTAGAGAATGGACCGACGCGGCGGATAAGCGTTTGAAATACTCAGGCTTGGTAGCACAAAGATACCGCTTGGCGGCAACGTGATAACGCACACAATCCGTGACGACCGTGGGAAAGAATTCCTCCAGCACCTCGGCGCCAGCCTCTTCGTGATGGCGATCGTGAGTGTCATCAGGATGGTAGGTGCCAAACTCGGATGTGAAATGGCCGATGTCATGCAAAAGGGCCGCAACGATAATCCGTTCCGGCATGTTCGCCCGTTCGGCCAAGGCCGCGCCCTGGAGCATATGCTGGGCCATTGTCACTGGCTCGCCCAAATATTCCTCGCCGCCGCGACGCTCGAATATCCCGGCAAGAAAGGGCACGATGGTTTGCGGGGTCAATTTCTCGCTCATTGTGCTGCTTCCTCTTGGGGCGCCCTGAGCGCGGCGAGGGTTGAGCGTATGCCATCCATGTCGGCATAGCAGCCCTGAAACCAGCGGGTGCCCGCACCCGAATAGCCCTTGCGCGCATGCAGTACGCGGGTGTTGTCGACAAGAAAACTCTCACCCGGTTCAAGACGGAAGCTGACTTCCATGCCAGGATCATCAATAATTTCGCCAAGGCGGCGATAGGCGGCGTAATAGGTGGCCATTTCATCGAAGGGCACATCGGTAATTGCTGCAGCAGAGCGGTTGTTGAAACGCACGGCGCGCAGCGCGCCATCAGGATCCAGCTCGATCATCGGGCGGCGCGATTGCAGGCGTACCCCGTCCGAGACATATTCAAACCGGGCGCAGTGGCGGCTCAGGACATCAAACCAATCAAGGTTTTCCTCGCGCAAGCGCTGAGCGGCGGCAAAACCATCCACCACCATGTTTTCGCCCCCGGCAGCCGAGGATTCGAGGCAATACAGCACCTGAACGGTCGGCACCGGATCGCGGTAAGGATTGTCGGTATGCGCCTGCAATCCGAGGCCGGTATAGGCGAGGTTCGTCGGATTCACCTCGGTGCGGACCTCGAATTTATCACCGTAATTCGTCTTGCGCACATGGCCAAAGAGATCGACGACCCTGAACAGCGCGCCATCCTCGATCGGTCCGTTTTGCAGCTTGGCAAAGCCATATCGTGCGATCTGCGCCAGCCAGGCGGCCCGCGCGGATGGATCGCTTTGGACTGCATTGAAATCGCCGGTCGGGACATTGCCCATAAGGCTGGCATCCCAGGCCTCGGCACCGTCCGCCAGCCAACCGGAAGCTCTTTGATCCTTGCCGTCATAGCTGTTTTCCATGAGCCAGGCGGGGTCATAGGCGATGCTGCGCCCCTCGGGGGCAAAGAGCAGATGCAATTGGCCGCCTGCCATACGCGCCTCGGTGATATGCACTTTTGCGTCTATGTCGCGCAGTGCAATCAGCCGCTGGCCATTGCCGGGCGCGCGGGTCTGTTCGTCCCACGCATTATCGCGCAGCCATATGGCATGAAAGCGCGCAGTATCGCCGCCATCTGACAGCGTGACGATAGCGCCATCCTGTGAAAGATTGGCTTGGAACATGAGGAGTCTCCGAGCTGTCTGTTTCCGATTGCTTGTCAATATGACAGGCTCATCCATAATAACAACAGCGTTCAACTGGGCCTGAGGGGCCGATATGCTTATGCTTGAAAAAACGCTGGAGAGCATTCCACTGGACTGGGTGCGGGCTTTTGAGGCAGCCGGGCGGCTGGGCAGCTTTACCTCCGCAGCACGCGAAACGGGGCTGACGCAAGCCGCAATCAGCCAGCGCATTGCCAATCTGGAGGCCCGTCTGGGGGCAAAGCTGTTTCACAGGCAGGCGCGCGGTGTGACGCTGACGATCGAAGCCGAAGCGTGGTTGCCCCATGCCAGCGAGGCGCTGACCCTGCTGCATCAAAGCGCGCAGGATATTTTCAGCACGCGCCCACGACGCCTGACGATCTGCGCGAGCAGCACAGTGACACAAGGCTGGCTGATGCCCCGCCTGCCCCGACTTGAGGGACGCGCGCGGTTGCATCTGTCCTTTGTTACGTTGATGGTCGAGGCCGATCAGGAACCGGAGCGTGGACGCGTCACCGTGCGCTACGGTGCGGGTGATTGGCCCGGACAGCGGGCGGCGCGACTCTTTTCCGAAGAGCTGGCGCCCCTCGTTGCGCGGGGGCTCAAAAGCAATTGGAGCGCCCTGCCCCGCATTGCCGTCACCGGTCCGCGTGTTGGCTGGTCTGAATGGGACAGCGCCACGACCACGGAAATGCGCGTGGACAGCATGAGCGCCGCGCTGGCAGCGGCAGAAGCAGGCGCAGGCGTTGTTTTGGCCTCATTACCGCTGTCCCGCCGCTTGCTGGCGGAGGAACGGCTGCAAAGAGTGGGCACGCGCAGCCTGAAGCCCGCGTCCAGCTATTGGCTGACGGCGCGGGCTCAGGATATTTCTCAGCGGCGATGGGAGGCGCTGGTCGCCGCCTTCTGCGAGGTTTAGGAGCGGTCGAAGAAGTCCCTCCATCTGCATGACGCAAATGGAGGCAGTGTTCTCGAGAGTTTGGAAATGGCTCCGCACGACGCGCAACCCGATATAAAGGATTCTCTCCAAAAAGTAATCAGGCGAACCACCAGCGCTCGGCCCAGCGCTCGCCGTCCATGTCCCAGTTGGAGGCAGTCCTTTCAGGCATCCCGATTTTCCGCGACGTGGCATAGACGTAATTGGCGAACATCGGGATGATGGACGAGCCTTGAGTGCTGACGATCTCCTGAAGTTCGTAATACTGCTCCTGACGCTTGGCCTCATCCAGCTCGGCACGGGCTGTGGTCAGCAACTTGTCAAATCTCTCGTTACACCAAAAGCCGTCGTTCCATTCTGCGCCACACGTGTAGGTGGTCGAAAAGACCTGATCCTGCACCGGGCGACCGCTCCAATAGACGGCGGTGAAGGGCTTCTTCATCCACACGTCCGACCAATAGCCGTCGTTTGCCTCACGCACGACCTTGATATCGATCCCGGCGGGTTTGGCCGAGTTCTGAAAGAGCACAGCCGCATCAACCGCACCCGCAAATGCTGCATCAGCCGCTGAAAGGCTGACCGCAAGCGAATCCAGGCCGGCTTTCTTCAGGTAATGCCTAGCCTTGTCAGGGTCGTAGGCCCTCTGTTCAAGATCGTTATTATAGAATTGCTGGTTCTCACCAATCGGAAAGTCGTTCCCGACCGTGCCATAGCCGAAAAGGATCTTTTCGACCATTTCCTCTCGATTGATCGCGTATTTCAGCGCAAGGCGGACATTGTTGTCATCAAAGGGCGCTTTGCGGGCATCCATGACAAAGGTGAAATGCTGCGTGCCGGCGATCGAGCTGATGACAAGGTTTGGATTGCGCGAAAGCTTGCCAACGGTCTTGAGGTCCAGCCTGTCGATGGTGTCGACATCGCCTGAAACCAGCGCCGTCGTACGGGCGTTCTGATCGACCAGCGACAGCATCTGGATGCTGTCGAACCACGCAACATCGTCGCGCCAGTGGTTCTCATTGCGCTCGAAGGTGGTCGAGATTCCCGGCCTGAACAACTTGATCTTGTAGCTGCCGCAGCCATCGCCCGATTTCCAGTCGATGCCGTCGCCCTCGGCGGGCAGGATGGCAAGATGGTAATCGCTGAGAATGAAAGGGAAGTCGGCGTTGCCGTCCGCAAGGGTGAAAACTACAGTATCGCCCTCGACATGCATCTCCCGGATCGGGGCCACGATAGGCGCGGCGGCGGAGGTTGAATTTTCTCCACGGTGGAAACGGATCGAGGCAACGACGTCTTCCGGGGTCAGCTCCTTGCCGGAATGAAAGGTCACACCCTTGCGGATCTTGAAGCGCCAGACCTTGGTATCATCAGACGCTTCCCAGCTTTCAGCGATTTCAGCCCCGACCGAGCCGTCGGCCAGCACTTCGGTCAAGTGGCCGTCCTTGGCGAAGGTCAGCCCCCTCATATAGGCGTTCTCGAACTGGCCGGGGTTCAGTGTATCAGTGGTCTGGCCATGGCCCTTGCCAATTCGCAGATGGCCGCCGCGCTTTGGAGTGGCGGCCATAGCGCCGCCGAGTGGTAATGACGCGGCAAAGGCGCCGGCAGCGGTCGTCTTCAAGAATTTGCGACGATTGAAGCGGCCATTGATAATAAGCGACATTTGGTTTCCCCCCTTTTTGTTTCACTAGCTGCCTTTTGCATAGCACGTGTCAGCGGCGGAGTAAGAGGCTAACCGTTGAAGGAGGGAGAGCTTAAGGTCAGCCTGCAGGTAGCCGGAAATGAAACAAAGGGCTCCCCTTCCGAACCGGCCGGTACCGGCAAAAACCCGGCCCGTCCATTCATCATCATTGTTTCTGATCATCTTCTTCGGGGCTGCCAGAGGCCCTGTAAAAAAA
>JAUNVT010000194.1 GCA_030540655.1 Rhodobacterales bacterium | reverse complement strand
CTAGAATCTCGGCGGGGTGCAGGCGCTGACAATGCGGCAGGGAAGGGGGCCGACCTGCCTGAATCTGTGGGGCGCTCGGCTGTCGAAATAATAGGTGCCACTCAGATCCAGAACGTTGCGATGATCGGCAACCGTCAATTCGATGCCGCCCTCTTCGCCGTCGTGCGACAGCATCACACGCCTCGTATCGGGGCCTCGCTGAGCATCATCACCCTGCCAAACAGCGTCCTGTCGATCTGCCGCAGCGACACGCCGTTTTTGCCGATCTCGGTCAAATCCGCGGCGGCATGAAATGCTTTGCACTCGGCTTCGAGCTGAAGGTCGAAAAATTCCCTTGGGAAAAAGGAATACCGTACAGTATCTGCTACGATGCCGCAACGGACAGGTTGGTCTTTCCAGCCTTGATCAGGGAAGTGGTGGTGTTGGCACGCCTGTCAGTTTGGCCAGCACGCGCTGCGACAGCCCGGCCTTTGCGCGCATGGCACTCAGGCGGATACCAAGTTTCAGATCCGCAGAGGTGCTGGGCATGTTCCCTCCTTTGAACGGCATTAAGGTAACGCGAAATAAAAGCAGCGGCTAGCGCACAGCAATAAACAGACTTTTGACCCTTGGTAAAACAGCGTACAGGAGGAGTGAACTGACAGGCGGCCCTTCCGCCCTGAATCTTCTTCTCATTTCCCGAAAGGATGCATCATGTTGAACGCCGAGATTGCAGAACGCCGCGCAGGAGCCATTTCGCAAGGCGTAGGCATGATGACGCAAGTCTATGCCGATCATGCCAAGAACTCCGAAGTGTGGGACGTCGAAGGCAACCGCTATATCGATTTTGCCGCAGGGATTGCTGTGGTAAATACCGGCCATTGCCACCCAAAGGTGATGCAGGCCGTGTCCGACCAGATCGCCAGATTCACCCATACCTGCCATCAGGTCCTGCCCTATGAAAACTACATCCGCCTGGCCGAGCGTCTGAACGACAAGGTCCCCGGCGATTTCGCCAAGAAGACCGTATTTGTCACGACCGGCGCCGAAGCTGTCGAAAATGCGATCAAGGTCGCGCGTATTCATACCGGCCGGTCGGCGGTCATCGCGTTTGGCGGCGCGTTCCATGGCCGGACCTTCATGGGCATGTCGCTGACCGGCAAGGTCGCGCCCTACAAGAAGGGTTTCGGCGCCATGATGCCCGACGTTTATCACATCCCGTTCCCGATCGATCTGCATGGCATTTCGACGGCAGACACGATGGACGCGGTGCAAAAGCTGTTCAAAGCCGATCTGGACCCGGACCGTGTCGCGGCCATCATCATCGAGCCGGTTCAGGGGGAAGGTGGTTTCTATCCTGCGCCCGTCGAATTGATGCGCGAATTGCGCAGACTCTGTGACGATCATGGAATTGTCATGGTTGCGGACGAGGTGCAGACCGGATTTGCGCGCACCGGGCATCTCTTTGCGATGGAGGGCTACGGCGTTGCGGCAGATATCACCACCATGGCCAAGGGTCTGGCGGGCGGCCTGCCGCTGGCGGCGCTGACCGGTCGCGCGGATATCATGGATGCGGCGCATCCCGGCGGGCTGGGCGGCACCTATGGGGGCAACCCACTGGGCATTGCGGCCTCCAATGCCGTGCTGGATGTGATCGAAGAAGAAGATCTGTGCAACCGCGCGAACGAGTTGGGCTCGCGGCTGAAGCAGCGTCTGGAATCGATCCGTGCCAGCACGCCCGAAATGGTCGATGTGCGCGGCCCGGGTTTCATGATCGCCGCCGAATTCAACACCGCGGATGGCAGCGCGCCGAACCCCGATATGACCAACCGCATCCGGATGGAGGCGTTGAAGCGCGGGCTGATCCTGCTGACCTGCGGCATTTACGGCAACGTGATCCGGTTTCTGGCACCGATCACCATTCAGGATGATGTTCTGGCAGAGGGTCTGGACATTCTGGAGCAATCGATCGCGGCAGCGCGGGCGGCCTGAATACGCCAGGCACTTGTTAAAAAGGGCGGGCCGGGCAGGCCTGTCCTTTTTCATTTGCGCTGCCCCTTGCCATGGAAGGTAGTGAGAACATATACTGAACATATGACCCGTCAGACCCTTGATCAAAAGCTTGCGATCCTCAGCGATGCAGCCAAATACGATGCCTCCTGCGCGTCTTCGGGGGGCACCAGACGCAATTCACGTGGGGGCGGTCTTGGCTCCAACACCGGCAGCGGGATCTGTCATTCCTACGCACCGGACGGGCGCTGCATCAGCCTGCTCAAGATCCTGATGACCAATTTCTGCATCTACGATTGCAGCTATTGCATCAACCGCGTGTCCTCGAACGTGCCGCGCGCGCGGTTTTCCGTAGATGAGGTGGTAAAGCTGACGATCGAGTTTTACCGCAGGAATTACATTGAGGGGCTGTTTTTATCATCAGGTATCATCCGGTCGCCCGACGTGACGATGTCCGACATGGTTCAGATCGCACGCAAGCTGCGGCACGAGGAAAATTTCCGTGGCTACATCCACTTGAAAACCATCCCCGACGCGGCGCCTGAACTGATTGCCGAGGCGGGTCTGCTGGCGGACCGGCTCTCGATCAATGTGGAATTGCCGACCGATGCGGCGCTTGGCACCTATGCGCCCGAGAAAAATCCCGGCCAGATTCGCCGCGCCATGGCTGATGTACGCCAGCGCCGCGAGTCCGCGAAAGATCGCAGCCATACCGGCAAGCGTCCTGCCAAATTCGCGCCTGCGGGCCAATCGACGCAGGTGATCATCGGCGCCGACGCCTCGACCGACGCGACGGTTCTCGGGCAATCGACGCGGCTCTATTCCAGCTACGGATTGCGACGTGTCTACTATTCGGCGTTTTCACCCATTCCCGATGCCTCGGCCAAGCTGCCTCTGATCAGCCCGCCCTTGCAGCGCGAGCATCGGCTGTATCAGGCCGACTGGCTGTTGCGATTTTACGGGTTTGGCGTGGATGAGATCACGTCGGTCACGCCGGATGGCAATCTGGCGCTGGATATAGATCCCAAGATGGCCTGGGCGCTTCAGCATCGCGGTCTGTTCCCGCTGGATGTGAACCGCGCCAGCCGCGAATTGCTGCTGCGCGTGCCGGGGTTTGGGATAAAGACGGTGAATCGCATCCTGACTACCCGGCGTTATCGCCAACTGAGATATGAGGATATCACCCGCATGGGCGCCTCGATGAAAAAGGCGGGAGCGTTTGTCACCGCAGGTGGCTGGACACCGGGCGGACTGATCGACAGCGCAGACCTGCGTGCGCGTTTTGCGCCGCCCCCCGAACAACTGACCCTTTTCTGATGCACCGGGTCACTGTGCCCCTGATCGGCGTTGCGTCCGCCTGGCGGGATGCGGCGCGCGGTTTCTTGGTGGCAGGGGTGCCGCCCGAGCAAGTGCTTTGGAACAGTGAGGCGCAGGAGGGCGGCGCGGATCTGTTTGGCGCGAGCGGACCGCTGCCTGCCGCGGGCGCCGGGGTGACTGTTCCGCGCAGCTTTGTTGCGCTGGCGGGGACTGTCGTCTTCCACCGCGATCCGCAGCGTTTTGCGCGGCTTTACGCGCTGCTTTGGAGGCTGCGGAATACGCCGCACCTGATGTCGGACCGCGCCGATCCGGAACTGGCAAAGCTGCACGCCATGGAAAAGGCGGTCCATCGCTGCCGTCACAAGATGCGCGCCTTTGTCCGCTTTCGCGAGATTGGCGCGCCGGATGCCCCCCGCCGCAGCTTTGCCGCATGGTTCGAGCCTGCGCATTACACGCTGGAGATGAACACTGGTTTCTTTCGCGACCGTTTTGCCGATATGGACTGGCGTATCGTGACGCCGGATGTGACGGCCACTTTCGCGCAAGGCGAAGTTCACCTGGACCAGGGGCAGCCCGCGCCGCTTTTGCCAGAAGACGCCAGCGAAGAACTGTGGCTGACCTATTTTCGCAACATTTTCAATCCTGCCCGGTTGAAAGTGAATGCAATGACGGCAGAAATGCCACGCAAATACTGGAAGAACCTGCCGGAAGCTGCGGCTATTCCAGAGCTTGTTGCGGGTGCTCCGGCGCGGGCGCGGGCGATGGCGGCGACCGCGCCCAGCTTGCCGCCCATGCGCGCCGCTGCCGCGCAGGCGAGCCTCGCGCGCCACGTCTCGGCCTGGGCAGATACCGGCGAGGGGCTGGAGGCGGCGATCCGTTCCTGCACCCGTTGTCCGCTGCACTGCATGGCGACTCAGGCGGTATGCGGCGAGGGACCGCATCGCGCCGCCCTGATGGTGGTGGGCGAGCAGCCCGGTGATAGCGAAGATCTGGCCGGCCGTCCGTTTGTCGGACCTGCGGGGCAGGTGTTCGACAAGGTGGCGGCGGAAGCCGGGCTGGACCGGAGCAAGGTCTATGTGACGAATGCGGTGAAACACTTCAAATACATTCCACGGGGACGAAAGCGCATCCATCAGCGCCCGGATGCGGGGGAGGTGGAGCAGTGCAAATGGTGGCTGGACGCCGAAATTGCGCGGGCGCGGCCGGAACTGATCCTTGCCATGGGCGCAACCGCCGCGCTGGCTCTGACCGGGTCCGGCAGGGATATCATGAAACGGCGCGGCACAGTTGAACGGGGGCGATTGGGACATGACGTGCTGATCACTCTCCACCCGTCCTACCTGCTTCGGCTGCCTGACCCGCAGGCACGCCTCCGCGCCACCGCTGATTTCCGCGCCGATCTGGCAGTCGCGGCACGTCTCGTGGGGAATGCTACGATCGCGCCATCTGCCAGGCTTCGGTGACAGTGGCGTAATCGGCGTACCCCATGCGCGCAATGGGCCGCGCGGCGGTGGTATCGAACCTGCCATTCAATA
>JAUNVT010000193.1 GCA_030540655.1 Rhodobacterales bacterium | reverse complement strand
GGTCAGACGGAACGGCTCCGGCAGGGCATCGATCGTGCGCTCCAGAAAGACACGAGCTTCAGCACGGCCGAATTCGCTTTCAGGGTTTACCGGTGGTGGTGACATGGTCTGCAACCCTATGGACAGCTTTGGCTTGGACCATCCCTGCAGGACGGTTGGCACGAAAAAGACAAGGAAGGATCAGCAAGACAGGGCGCAGTCCACCCTTTGGTCCACTTTTTCTCTGCCGTTGACAAGGGAGGCCGCGAGCCACTCAGGTGAAGGGGTTCACGATCCGGACCCGGCCTCTTGTTCCGTCAAGGGATTGGCTTTTACTACGTCGTTGACACAACATCTTAAACAGCAATAATCCCGTAAGATTAAGATGATAGTACTGACGTGGAGAATAGTCATGAAGCTCGGAACAATAGAAAGCATTTGGCGCTATCCGGTAAAAGGCATGCGTGGAGAAGAAGTGCCTTATATCTATACAGGGTATGCAGGGTTGATGGGGGACCGGGTTTACAGTGTGATTGCCGAAGATGGAGACCCGGCCTTTCCGTGGCATACAGGGCGCGATCAGGAAGAATTTGTCATTTATGAGGCGCGGTACCGGGATGGTGGCGATCTGCTGCTCCCGCAGGATCTGGATGCCTTTGAAGGGCTGGCGCCGGGAATCAAGCCGATCTATCCCGCTTTGGCAGACTACGCGGTTGAGGTCACGACACCAGAGGGGGCGACCCATGACATCGACAGTCCGGCGTTTCTGGACGATCTGCAAAGGGCTGCAGGCCGCAAACTGCGGGTTCATGCGTCCCAGAAGGGTCAGCATGATTGTCGCCCATTGTCCATCTTTTCAAATTCGGCCGCCCGGCAGTTGGGTGAGGAAACCGGGATGAGCGTGGATAAGCGCCGGTTCCGGGCAAACTTTTACGTCGATTGGGAAAACCAGGACGACCCCTATTTCGAATTTTCCCTTGTCGGCAAAACCATCAGGATCGGCGACAGGCTCGAGATCGCGGTGATCGAACGCGATCCGCGGTGCAAGATGATCACGCTTGATCCCGACACGTCCGAAGAGACGCCAAAACTCTTGCAACATGTTAGCCGCAAACATGGCGGGGATGCAGGAGTGTTTGCAGCGGTTCTGCAAGAGGGGCGTGTCAAGAAGGGCGATCCGATCTATTTGACATGAGTATCGAGAATAAAGATGTGGCAGGCCCGGTTTTTTATCGCCTGACTGTCAAGGCCGTCCGCGAGGAAACGGCTGACGCCAAGAGCTTTGTCTTCTCGCCTGAAAGGGGGGAGGACGAGTTGTTTCGTTATACCCCGGGCCAGTTTTTGAGCTTTCGTGTTCCCTACGGAAACGGAACAATCATTCGCAGCTATTCGTTTTCGAGTGCGCCGGGCGCAGATCCGGACATGCGAATCTGCGTAAAGCGGGTCAAGGATGGGCGGGGCTCGAACTGGTTCAACGATCATCTAGGCCCCGGCGCACGTATTGAAGCGACATTGCCCGCCGGACGCTTTGTTCTGCGCGATAGCAAGGCTCCTCTATTTTTGATCGCAGGCGGCAGCGGCATCACTCCCTGCCTCGCATTGATCAAGCAGGTATTGCTCGGAACCCGGCGCCGCGTCAGGCTGATCTATGCCAACCGGGATGCCGCCTCTATCATCTATCGCGAAGAGTTGGACAATCTGGAACGCCGGTTTCCCGATCGGTTGGAGTGTAAGCACCGGCTGGATGATACGCATGGATTTTTGACGCCGGATACAATTACATCACTGGCAAATGGGTGGAGGGAAGCCGATTTTTATATCTGCGGTCCCGCCCCACTGATGGATATGGCCGAGGAAACGTTGGGCAATAATCTCGGTGATCAGGCGTTTATTACGACCGAACGCTTTATCTCGCCCGATGATGATGCCGCGCCCGCTCCACCTGCAACCAATCAGTCGGCCTTGATCGACGCTTTCCGCGTTACTCTGGATGGCCATGACCACACAATTCCTTATGTTGCCGGAATGACCCTGCTTCAGGCGGCATTGAAAGCAGGTGTCGATGCCCCGGTATCTTGTGCCGAGGGACACTGCGGAACCTGCATGGCCGCCCTGAAAAGCGGCAAGGTGGAGATGACATCAACCAAAGCATTATCAAAACGTAATCTTGAACGCGGCTATATCCTCGCCTGCCAGTCCCGGCCCGCCGCGTCCGAGCCGTTATGGCTGAATTTTGATCTTTAGCACATCTGGCCTGAGAGGCGATCTTCCCTCCAACATGAAGGTAGGAAGTAACGTGCCAACGCCAGCGGGGGTCCAGTGCCCGGTCGAAGACTTGACTTTGCAAACATATCAGGTTGGCCGCATCGGCCAAAGCCTTACATCAAGCGGGGCGAAGGCTGACTCGCGAAGGGATTTTCAAATCTCCGAAAGTCCGAATCTATGGCTGTAGGTTTGGAGGACGTGGCCATGGGTGCAGCGATAGAATTACGGGCGGACTTTGATGGGGCGGCCTTGTGATGTCTGGCACGGAAGACGAAGAACACGAACCAGAGCCGAAGGCTGCTGGCGCTGGCATCAAATCCAACGGGAGAAGATAGTGAAAAACACCATTTTGACCATCACAGCCGCGATTGTGCTCATGGCCACCGCAGTAACCGCCGAAGAGGTGCGCGTCTATAACTGGTCCGACTTCATGGACGAAAATTTACTCAAGAAATTCGAGACCGAAACCGGAATCAATCTGATTTACGACGTTTATGACAGCGACGAAATGCTGGAAACCAAGCTGCTGGCTGGCGGATCGGGCTATGACGTGGTTGTCCCGTCGGGCATTTTCCTTCAACGGCTGATCGGGGCCGGCGCGTTCCAGAAACTGGACATGTCGATGCTGCCCAACGACAAAAACATGTGGGACGTGATCAAGGCGCGGACCACGCAGTATGACCCGGACAACGCCTATTCCATCAACTACATGTGGGGAACCACGGGCATCGGAGTGAATGTCGATAAGGTAAAGGAGGTGCTGGGCGCTGACGCACCCATAGATTCGCTTGCGTTGATCTTCGACCCTGAAAACATGAAAAAGCTGGCGAAGTGCGGTGTGCATTTTCTGGACACGCCGAGCGAACTGATCCCTATGGCACTGCAGTTTCTGGGGGAGGATCCCAACAGTCACGACCCTGAGGTTATCGCGAAAGTCGAGCCGGTGCTGATGGCTGTCCGCCCCTATGTTGCCAAGTTCCATTCCAGTGAGTACATCAACGCGCTTGCCAACGGAAATATCTGCGTCGCTGTCGGCTGGTCCGGTGACATTCTACAAGCGCGTGATCGCGCTGCCGAGGCCGATAATGGTGTCAATATTGCCTATAATATACCCCACGAAGGCGGGCAGATGTGGGTCGACCAGATGGCGATACCGGTGGATGCGCCAAACCCCGAGGGTGCCCATAAGTTTCTGAATTTCATGATGGATGCGCAAAACGCTGCCGCCGCATCGAACTACGTCTATTACGCCAACGGCAACAAGGCCAGCCAGGAGTTTCTGGCCGAGGAGGTAATCGACGATCCGGCCATTTATCCCGAAGATGAGGCGCTGAAATCTCTGTTCACCACCACGCCCTTCGAACCCAAAGTTCAGCGGGTTGTGACGCGCATCTGGACCAAGATCAAGTCCGGCACATAAATGCCCAGACACTGGCCCGCGCGATGCAAGTTGCGCGGGGCCTGTCCCATCTCAATTGTCATCTATAAATGGCTGTTATCCAATTCTACCCGTTATCCCGGCCGCTGCCCGAACTATCGTCCTAAAATGTTGATAACGATGTGAAATGGATCGCACAGAAAGATAGTGCTGACGTGGAGAATAGTCATGAAGCTCGGAACAATAGAAAGCATTTGGCGCTATCCGGTAAAAGGCATGCGTGGAGAAGAAGTGCCTTATATCTATACAGGGTATGCAGGGTTGATGGGGGACCGGGTTTACAGTGTGATTGCCGAAGATGGAGACCCGGCCTTTCCGTGGCATACAGGGCGCGATCAGGAAGAATTTGTCATTTATGAGGCGCGGTACCGGGATGGTGGCGATCTGCTGCTCCCGCAGGATCTGGATGCCTTTGAAGGGCTGGCGCCGGGAATCAAGCCGATCTATCCCGCTTTGGCAGACTACGCGGTTGAGGTCACGACACCAGAGGGGGCGACCCATGACATCGACAGTCCGGCGTTTCTGGACGATCTGCAAAGGGCTGCAGGCCGCAAACTGCGGGTTCATGCGTCCCAGAAGGGTCAGCATGATTGTCGCCCATTGTCCATCTTTTCAAATTCGGCCGCCCGGCAGTTGGGTGAGGAAACCGGGATGAGCGTGGATAAGCGCCGGTTCCGGGCAAACTTTTACGTCGATTGGGAAAACCAGGACGACCCCTATTTCGAATTTTCCCTTGTCGGCAAAACCATCAGGATCGGCGACAGGCTCGAGATCGCGGTGATCGAACGCGATCCGCGGTGCAAGATGATCACGCTTGATCCCGACACGTCCGAAGAGACGCCAAAACTCTTGCAACATGTTAGCCGCAAACATGGCGGCGATGCAGGGGTCTCCGCAGTAGTCCTGCAGGAAGGGCGGGTCAGAAAAGGCGATCCGATCTTTCTGACATGACTCTCTAGACGGGAGATGTGGCAGGCGCCAATAAACGTCCATCCGTAGTGTACGCCTTTGTTGAACAGCGCGCGTGTCGCTCCACCGTCTCTTAATTCAGCGGCATAGTCGACCCACAGGCTGAAAGCGTCAGCTGGGGCGTGGCGGTGTGATGCTGCGGAAAGGCGGGGACGTTTTGGGCGAAAGATGACGCTGTGCCAGGGACGTACTGATAGGG
>JAUNVT010000192.1 GCA_030540655.1 Rhodobacterales bacterium | reverse complement strand
GAAGGAGCCGGGTAGCCCCGTCAGTTACCCGATTGCGGCGGCAGCTTGATCCAAAGGGCGCAGAGACTGGACCCGTCGTCCTGGTCGATCATCTGTCCGCCCCATGTCCGCCACTCACAGGCGTATGAGGCCATTTCCCGCACGCTGAAGAAGGTTTTGGCGGTCTCGGTGCCATAGGCGATCAGGAGGCCCAGAGCGACGCCTGTGGCGCCCATAGAGGCCAGCCACACCCAGAACCCGCCAAACCAGCGCCACGCCTCTCTACGGGCCTCTCCTGCGGCCTGTGAGAGGCTTTGGCGCTCTTGGGTCAGTTGCTCCCGGATAACCCCCAGAACCCGCTCAGCGGCCTCCGTTGCCGCTTGTGTAGCATTCCGGGCCATTTGGTTCCGGTCTGCCGCCAACACGCTCTGGATGGTTTCCGGGGCGGCACTGATCGTCTGATGCATGTCTTCGACTGCTTCGGCAACAATTTCGTGCAGCGTTTTCGCCTCATCCTTGTCGAGACTGGTGCGCTGGAGCTGGTCCATGTCCTTGCGGATCAGGGTCAGCTCATCGGCGAGTATCTGGAACGGATCCTTGCTCATGCCTGATCTGCCTTTGCTGCCGTCTGGTCCAGCTCTGCCAGCAATCCTTCCAGTTCTTTCTGATCGACCGCGCGGGTGGCGTTCCTGCGCAGGGTTGCCGCCATCCATCGGGCAATCTTCGGATCTTTCAAAGCCTCATTGGTCACAATGGCGCCGACGATGATCTTGCGCCTGGTCTCACTGGCCTTCTGGCGGGTTTTAAGCCGCGCGAGCTTGGCTTGAGCTGCTGCAACCTGCTGATCCAAAGTCCGCGCCATTCTGGTCTTCCCTATCCCTGTCCGGTGTTGATTTGTGCGCTGCTGTGGGTCAGGGTGCAAGACACGAAGTGCCCACTTACACAATTGCTGCGCAATTGTAGCGGGCGGGGGACCCTGCGTTTCCCCTCAACCCCTTAGCCAAGTGTGGCACGATATGGCGATCTATCATCTGCGCGCCTCCGTGATTTCCCGTGCCAGTGGCCGCAGCGGCACCGCCGCCGCCGCCTACCGCTCCGCCGAGCGGATCACCGACCGCCGCACCGGGCTCGTCTTCGACTACGCGGCGCGGGGCGGCGTCGATCACACGGAAATCCTCGCCCCGGAGCACGCGCCGGATTGGGTCTCCGACCGATCCGAACTGTGGAACCGGGCCGAGGAAGCCGAGACCCGCAAGAACAGCCGCATCGCCCGTGAAATCCGCGTGGCGCTGCCGGACGAGCTGAGCCACGCGGAGCGGGTCGCGCTGGTGCGGGACTTCGCACAGACGCAGTTTGTCGCCCGCGGCATGGTCGCCGACATCGCCCTGCACGCGCCGGGGCGCGAGGGGGATGAGCGCAACCATCACGCCCATATCCTGCTAACCACTCGTGAGATGGACGCAGAGGGCTTCACCAGCAAGAACCGCGACTGGAATGCGGTCGCGGTTCTGGAGGTCTGGCGCGCGGCGTGGGCACGGGACAGCAACGCCGCCCTGGAGCGGGCCGGCATCGAGGAGCGGGTGGATCACCGGACGCTGGTGGCGCAGCGCGCCGAGGCGCTGGAGCTGGCGAGCGCGGCGCGGGAGCGGGGCGACGAAGGTGCGGAACTGGTGCAGACCGTGCGGGCTATCGAACTGGACCGCCCACCGCTGCCGCAGCTTTCCCCCGGCGCGTGGCAGATGAAGGAGCGCGGGATCGAGGTCGGGCGGGTTGGGGCCTGGCACGAGGCCAAGGCGCGGGCGGCGGAGGTGATGGAGGTTGCGCGCGAGTTGGGGGGACAGGTGCGCGACTGGCTGGATCGGGCGGCGGAGCGGGTGCTGGACCGTCTGGGACCGGATCCGTCCGAGCTGGCGCTTGCAGGGGGTCGTGAGGGCCGGGACCAGAAGCCCGACTTTGCCACGCGGTTGCGGGAGGCGTGGGAGGCCCGTCAGAGCCAACAGGAGATGCAGGCGGAGGTTCAGGAGGCCGCCACTCCGGAGCGGGAGACATCGCAGGATTTGGCGGCGCGGCTCCGTGAGGCGGCGAAAGGGATTGACCCGGATGCATTGGCCGAGCGCGCAGCGGCATTGCGCGAGGGCCGCGAGGCCGAGGAACGGCATCAGGCACAGGAGGTCGCGCGGGAACAGGAACTGGTGCGTCAGCAGGAGATTGAGCTGGAGAAGAAGGGTATCACCGCGCGCGACCGAGGGTTGGGCTACGGGTTATAGAAAGGCTTGTGTTTTGATCTTGAAACAATGTTGCAGAGGCAGCGAACGGCTGCTTCGTCCACACAGCAGACGGTCATGCCCCCTCAACAAACGATGATTTTTGTCAGAGATAGAGACCCACTGCAGCGCGACAAAGGGTATGCACGGGCGCACCTTCAAGCGGGTTATGTACTCAGCATGCCCACAAGCGGTGAGCTTGCTGGTTTTCATAGCGCGGTATGGCGAGCGTCGGCATTGAGAGTTGCAGAAATACTGCGAGGGCTCTTCTGGAGTATCTAAAGTTTACGAACTTCGGCCGAGGCGGCGAAGTCGTACATTTCTGTGTACATTCTTGCATCTGATTATGCTCAGAGAAATCATAAGCGCACCGCCACATCCCAGTAGCGCCATGGTAAGCGAGTTTGGGACGATGGTCGTGGTTCGTTCAAGTACCGACAACACCAGCGGATGCGCCAGATAGACGTCTAATGCGGCGGCGCCAGCGAGACGGGAGGTCGCTGTTGAGTGCAGAGGCAGGGCACAGCACAAGATGAATGCGACCGCCGCCATGCTCAACTGCGCCAGTCCCCCTGTTGCTCCCATGATTAGCGCACCCGTAACGAAGCCGCAAAGCAGCAGCACCTGCTGCACAATCCGTTCTTTACCAATAGCCAGAGCCAGACCCAGACAGACCGCTGGCATCCCGTAAAGCCATTGTGCGAAGGGTATAGGAAGCGTCAGGCCCTGCTGCACTAGCATAAACGTAAGTCCGGTAGCAGTAAGTGCCACGGAGAGGGGCCATGAGGCGCGCCGCACGGCAGGATAAGCGACGACACAGACGACAAGCGCAAACGGTAGAAACCACAAGTGCAATGCGGGTCCTGTCAGCATCATATACGGTGCAAATTCAGATGCGAAGGATGCCCCGGTAGCAACAATTTCCGTCAGTTTCAGGGCACCATAGATCCCTGACCAGATCAGCCATGGTGTCAGTAACCGCTGCGCCCGCCCCCCCGCAAAAGGGCCGAAGGGCATGCGACGCGCCGCAGGCACAGACATCACGACTAGTAGGATCAGAAAAAATGGCAGCGCTGCATATCCGATAGCTGCCCCCGGCGCATGGGCATGAAAAAACACGATCCCGAAAGCAGCAATCAGCCGTGCATAATCTAGTGTTCCATTTCGGCTCATGGCGTTACTTTGGTTCAAACCATTATCACGGGTGAGCATCCGTTCTCACGGCATCAGCATTAGTGATGGTAATGAAGAGAGTTTGAACCCTTGTCATCTTTTTGTATAAATCCCTTCAGCATTCAGGTCGATAGCAGCACCCTGCAGGTCGGTTCAAGAGTCTGCGGTTCATCCAAAATCACTCGTTTTTCAGAATGCGCCCGCTGCACAGTTTTATCGCCCCAATTGAACTGGTTGTTGAGGGTTTGTGGAGAGGTCGCAGGATTGATAGACCGTTAGCGAGTAGTTATTTCATAACCACGGCCACCATCCCCTCTTTCGAGGCTGAGTTGGCGCTGGAAGCATCCGTCGCAAGTCGTCGATGCGGTCAGCACGTTCCTGTGCCAGCTTTTCTGCTGCATCGGCCCGGCTTTCGGCCAAAGCCAAAGCGCTTTTTAAATGCTGAATATCTGCTGAATATGAGGTATTCACTGTGGAAAATCTTACCGGAACCTCCTTACCATCCTTGTCCACGTTTGTGGCCCTTGTCTGGTAAATCCTTGCCAACTCTGAGTGGTCAATTTCCCACTTACCTTTATCACTTTTTATGCCTGAAATCTTCCCTTCTTTAAGGGCTTTTGTAAGAGTTGGCCGGGAAACATCATAAATTTTTACCGCTTCACGTATGGAGAGGTTGGCCACGTTTATATCCTATTTTTCATCGGTTTTCTTGGCCGGTAAATCCGGCTCCATGCCCGGTAAACTCGGTTCGGAAGGTGGTGGCAAACCTTCGCCAGAAGGTAACTGGTGTTCGCCATGGAAAAGACTGGGCAGTTTCCTGAGTGGATTTTGCTCGTTCAACTGGTCCTGATCAGGTTGCTCATCGTCGCTTGCAATTATGGTTGCGCTGAACAGGCTATATCGGATGCCGTCACGCTTGCCTTTCCACGCAACGCGGTCGTTTACGATGTAAGCGTTAACAGTCCCATTCTTTCCAATCTGCCGAATTTCAATCCAATTTTCAGCTTTGAGCAGCTTCAATGCGTTACGGACGGTACGGTCGGTTACACCTACCAAACTTGCGAGGTTTTTCTGGCTTATGACAACAGCGTTGTGCTCGCCTAGCTGACTCACCAAGAGGTGCATTACGCGAGCTGCATTGGCGTTCTTAGCTATCAAAGACGACCACGCTTCGTGAGCGGCGCGCTCAGTTTGGACCCAGCTTCCTAGGCGGTGGTCTGATGCCGGTAAGGTTTCCATTTCTTGCCCTTTATTTTCCAATTTTTGGTAACAGGTTGCCGGGGGGTAGGCAAACCATTTTTGGTAAACGATTACAGTTGGAGTGCAATAGTTTACCAAAAATGGGAAAGAATCTTCCTACCCCCCGGAAAACCTATGTTCCTACCCCCCGGAAACGGGGGGTTGGGGGCGCCCCCCGGTAGCCCCTGGGCGTCGGGGGGGC